>JAIRRF010000109.1 GCA_031256115.1 Treponema sp. | reverse complement strand
CACTTGATTTACCCTGGTTTGGGCAATATCCCAGGAATAGAGCCCCACGGTTCCTCTGCCTTTATGGTGAACATCCAGCATAATCCTAGTAGCGTCAGTTTCCTGTTTGCGAAAAATGGTTATTAGTACTTCCACTACAAATTCCATGGTAGTATAGTTATCATTTAAAAGAATTACCCGGTAGTCATCCGGTTCTTTTAGTTTTTTCCGGTCTTTGCGGACCGCCTCGTTTTCCGCAAAAGGCATACGTACCCTGTTATGGGATTTTCTTCAAAGCATCCTGGGCAAGCACATGGACTGCGTTTGTCCAGTTTGTTGCGATTACTTCCCTAAGGGCGTTCTTTGCCTCTGATTTACCGGTACTGCCCAAAGCAGGGATAATCACCCGGACCAATCTTTCGTCTTCCCTGAGAGGGACTCCCCGGCTTTGCCGGTCATTAATCTCTCTTAAAAAATTGGAAAGAATACGGACAGAATCGTCTGTTGCCAGGGCGGAAAGGGCGGCGATAACATAAATCTGTTCTTCCTCATCCACGCCTTCCCGGTAACTCTTTTGCAGGGGATGATATATATTGGTATCCTCGGTTCCATAACGGCGGATCATATCAATGGAAAGTTTACGTAATCTGATCAAGGTTAAACGATCCGGATTATTGTTGGTTGTTGTTTTCCAGGCATCGTCAAGGGCTGTTACTGCCCCTTTGGATTTTTGTTGGGCAGTCGCATCCGACCCCTCCAGAGTCTGAAGGGCGCTGAATTTTACCGTTAAGTTATAGGTACTGCCCTTTAATACCGAAATTAACGGCTCGCTTGGATCATCCATAATCTTAGGCATAACTTCTCTGGCCCTGTTTTTGAGCCGGTCCGAATACCATCCGGCAGAAACCAGGAAAACCGGCAGGTATCCGTCACTTTCTTTATATTCTTCCAGGCTGGCAATTGCTCCGTATGCAATTTGTTCCCGACCTATCCGGTCCGTCCCGGGGTCGATGGATATTTCCTTAATAATATCAATTATCCTGGGAAGATAATCAGCAGCCTGAATCTTGCCAAGAGAAGCTAATGCTTCGGCCCGGATTATCGGATTGGAAAAAGTAATATAGACCTTCCATAAATTCGGGCCCGCAGCTGTGTGTTTTTCTTCGCCGAGTTTAATTACGAGGAACTGCAGCAATTCTTCTGTTTCTCTTAAATGGGAAGAACTTTGTGAACTGGGCAGTGTGGAAAACAGGTTATCCAGTGCATAAGCAAAAAATTCCGCCTTGGCGCCGTCTGCGGCGGCAGCCCGTACGACACGCAGCCTTCCTTCTGTGGTAGCCTGACTGTCCAATAATTGGGTATAAAAATCCGGCTCCTTGGCTTGGTTACCCTGATCCTGAGCATATAATGCTCCCAACATAACCGAAAAAACCGTTATTATTATTATGATCCGTTTCATAGCTTATATAATACCATTATCTGTAAAATTTTCAATAGGAAAAAACCGGAAAACCTTAATTTACCGCACTGAATGTATTAAAAATAACAATCATATACCGGCGGGGGAAGGAACGCCCATTCAGACCATGGTTGGTCGAGGCATCTGCTAACGCATGCTTTTGGCATGGCATTTTCTGTTACTCGCCAAAATGGTCTTCATGGGCAACCCTTCCCCCGCCGGTGTGACAACATTATCAACAATACATTCAATCTGTTAAGTTAGGGTTATTACTGGGTATAGAAACAGTAATTTATCACATTTGTATCCGGGTGTTCCTGGGTGAATAGGAGGCGCACCAGGATAAAAGCGAAGTGGCGCGCTAAAGCAGAAATACCATTGGTTACATATCCTGCGCCACGCCTTGTTACAATTCCTCATCTACCTGCTCACCGGTTCGCAGGCGGTTATTTGGCGGGGTGTGCAAGGCGAGATCCCTGCCAGAGGCAGTGGTCTTGCCTTGCACAGGCCCCGCCGACTTTTTTTATGTGCGCCTCCCTAATGATTTGGAACACCCGGATGTCAGTATGGTAAATTGATCATGGTCATGATCTAATGTAGATCATGATGAGCGGAAAGAAGCACGAGAAACAATAATCCGACTTGTATCGCGGTTTATGTAATATATTGCTGCATAATGTTGCATAATGTTGTATAATGTAACGATATACAAAACAGGAGAAAACAATGGCTTCTAATGCTGTAAGACTTTCTGATGAAATTATGAAGGAAGCAATAGCTTATGCTCCCGTAAATTCCAGGTCTGTCCCGAAACAGATTGAGCATTGGATAAAAATAGGCAAGATCGCCGAGGAAAACCCCGATCTTCCCTATGAATTCATTAAGGATGCCCTGAAGGCTCAAAGTGAAATTAAACGGGGTCATGTTTCGGCTTTCAAATTCAGGAAAAATAGTGGATATAATCCAGACCAACCGCTTTAAGAAAGTTTACAAAAAATTAAATCCAAATCAACTTAGAGAAGTAAATAAAGCTATAGAAACGATTATAAAAAATCCTAATATAGGAGAACAGAAAAAAGGCAGTTTGTCCTGGCTTCGCGTTTTTAAATTTAGATCTTTTGGACAGCTTACTTTACTGGGTTATAATGTAGAGAAAGGGGAAAAAATTGTACTTACCTTAGTCAACATTGGTCCCCACGAAAACTTCTATAGAAACATAAGTTAACTACAAAACACCGGCAAATGACAACTAACAACTCTTCTTATGTCTTCCAAGAAATGCCCGCACTGTCTTTAGAGCTATTCGTACCGGAAGGGGTTCCATCCGGATCTTCACCTTTTTTAAACTTTCTATGATCGGAATATTCTGGGGACAGTGTTTCTCGCATTTACCGCAGGAAATACAGGCAGCAGGATCGGAGCTTTTTGCGGCGGTTATCCCCGTGCCATTAATGTACAGCTGCAATCCGGATCTCCACCCCATGATATAAGAAGTATTATAGGCGCTAAAGCAGCCGGGAATATTTACCCCCTGGGGACAGGGTAAACAATAAGCACAGCCGGTACAATTAATTTTATTGGCCCTGTTGAACACATCCTTTACCTTGCTGTATAGAGCCAATTCTTCCCCGGTCAGAGACCCGGCGCTGCAAACGTCCGTCAGAGCTGCATTCTCGGCAACCTGGGCGGGATCGGTCATCCCCGAAAGAACCACCGTCACTTCACTCTGGTTCCAAAGCCAGCACAGCCCCCAGGCTGCGGGAGATCCTGACCACTTTCTGTGGTCAGGTGAAGAAGTTCCAAGACGGAATATTTCCTGTGCCTCCGGAGGAAGGCTGTTGGCCAGTTTTCCCCCAAGCAGGGGTTCCATTATGATGACCGGCATGGTTTCCGCCGCTTTTTTTAGGCCCCTTACCCCGGCCTGATAATTTTCGTCACTGTAATTGTACTGGATTTGACAAAATTCCCAGGACTATGCATCCAGGATTTTCATGAATTCTTCCAGTGTGCCGTGAAAGGAAAAACCAATCTGCCCGATTTGTCCGTTTTTCTTTTTTTCTTCTATCCATGATTCAATTCCCAGATTGACCAGGTGATCCCATGAAGCAAGATCCGCAAGATTATGTATCAGGTAATAATCTACCCTGTCCGTCCGCAGACATTGTAATTCTTCGTTAAAAAAATGATCCAGATCTTTGGTCTTTCCGACCAGCATGGCCGGCATTTTTGTAGCAATATAAATCTTGTCCCGGACCTTATTTCTTTCCAATATAATGCCCAGGGCTTCTTCGTTTCCCCGGTAGAACCATGCGGTATCAAAATAGTTAATACCCTTTTCGATGGAGTCAAGAACGATACCTTCCGCCTTTTTTAGATCCGTAACCCCGAGATTCCTGGGAAAACGCATACATCCCAGACCAAGAACAGATAGTTTATTGCCTGATTTTTTATCAACCCGATATTGCATGTACCATAATGCTAGTATGGTTTACCTTGTGTTTACAAGACAAAATTACCGTATACTAATTTCTCCGGGCTTTGACAGACCTTTTTCTTCCATGTATACTTTAATGCCAGTAACGATTTCGTTCATGACCGGAGGATATGCAAAGGTAGCCGAACCTACCTGAACCGCCGCCGTTCCTGCCATAAGGAATTCCAGGGCGTCCCGGGTCTCCGCAATACCCCCAATACCCACAATCGGTACTGCCAGTTTTGTTTTCCGGAGGAACTCCCAAAGTTCCCAAACCATGCGGAGGGCGATTGGTTTGATTGCAGGGCCGGAAAGGCCCGCAGTAATATTGTCGAACAGGGGCCGCCTTTTCTGCACGTCTATTGCCAGTGCCTTACAGGTATTCACCAGGGAAAGGGCGTCCGCTCCGGCATTAATACAGGCGGCGGCTACCGCGGAAATATCCGGCGCATTGGGAGAAAGTTTTACCATCAATGGTTTATGCGGTGCGGCTTTTCGTACTGCAGCGGTAACCACCGCCGCCGTTTCCGCTTCAAGGCCGAAAGCCATACCCCCGGCCTTCACATTGGGGCAGGAAATGTTCAATTCGATCATATCGATAGAACTGGCATCCAATAATGCAGCCC
>JAIRRF010000106.1 GCA_031256115.1 Treponema sp. | reverse complement strand
CGTAAGATCTACGGGGTAACCTTCGTAGGCAGTTTTCGCGGTGGGTTTGTCTATGATGATCACGTCCGTGACGTGCTTTCCGGGACTGAAACTGACGCTGCTTGCACCGTTCGAGGCGTCTGTGTCAGGTCCCCCGGGAATATCCGGCAATCCGCCGCCTGTACCCCATGGGTCGTCCGGGGAGTTAAACTCGTAGCTATAGCCCTCGTCTACCCTTAGGCCGCTATAGCTTTTGCCGGGTATTCTGTCAATAATCAGGAACCCGTCGCCAAAGCTTCCGGTAAAAGTTTCGCCGGAATAGCCCATGTCGCTGAAGGGAATGAAGGTTAAGCTGGCGCCTTCTATTCCGATTTTTCCCATGGAAATGGGTTTATCGCTGTTGTTTCTCTCCGATGCCGCGCCTATCACGTACCAATAACCGTCTTTGGGCGTAAAAGCCGCGCGTGTTTCGTCGTCGTCGATTGAAGCCGGGTCGGCTATTCCCACCAATATCCATTCCCCGCCCGAACCTTCCGAAAAATACAACATTCCGTTTTTGGAAGAGCTTGAATTCACGGGATTACCGCAAGCAGCTATAATCAGGGTGAGGGCCAATAGTGTTGGGATGAAAATGCTAAAATGCCGCATGCTCATAAATATCCCCTTAAATAAGGAAGAAAATAACCACGGAGTACACGGAGAAAAAGGCGAAATGCGCGTTATAACTCCGTGTTCCAGCACTTGCATAGTACTAGACCCTTGTACTGGGCTAGTACCAGATCCTTGTACTGGGCTAGTACCAGACCCTTATACTGGGCTAGTACCAGACCCTTATACAAGGCTGCTGTTTTACCGGTTCAGTTATACCGTGTTACCCCAATATCAACGGTGTCAGATTTCATTGTACCCAAGGTGGTAAAATCTACTTTTGCCTTTGCCAGCTTCTTTTTACTGCCCTCGTAAGCATCGGAATTTGTCTTGTTGAGTATTCCGCCGGAATCATTGACATTGGTTGATAATGTTGGGGTACCTGATAAGGTTTTGACAAGAAAATAACTTGCATCACTACCAGAGGAAGAACTAGGATAATTATCATTATCCGGAGGTAGTAAAATATTGTCCCGCTTTAAGGTTTTGGTCTTATCGTTACCCATCTGGTAAATTGCGGCTACCGTGATCTGTTTCAGAAAATCGTATTCAGTATGTGGAGTAAAACTGGCATTACCTCTTTTCCCCTGCATTACTATGGTCCCGGATTTGTTCCTGGCTTCAATGCCTATGAGCCTGTCGTATACCTCTATTGGCAAATATACTTCCTTCCCAATACCGCCGGTAACGTCATTTGTAATTACAACAGTCGGCTTGTTTGTCAAGTCTGTTGTGGTAGGAGGTATTATAACTGGTTCTTTATAGGTATTTGTAACCGCTATGCTCCTGGTTTGGGTTGTTGGAGTTCCTTTATTCTTTCCCTTGTAAGAAACCGTAATTGAAGAACCGCTGAGCCTGTTTTGCCAGTGCGGTTCGGAAGTAGTGTCAGCAATATTCTTATCATCGAAAAGGACTCTAAGGTTATTCTCGCTTGGTTTGGTGTTTATCGCTATGCCGGTAATCAGGTATACTTCATCAAGAGCAAAAGGGGTTGTTGTATTTTTATAATTTCCTACTTGGACTACAAGTGTTCCGGCAGTAGTGTCCAAATCACCTTCATATGCAAGGATTAACGCTTTTTCACGGTGCGAGGACAATGTGCTAGGAGGGGCAGGAAAATCATAATATCCACGAAGAGTTTTTCCTATTGTTAAGTTAGAAAAGGAAAGTGAAAAAAGTTTCTGATCTTCATAAGCCTCTGTTGTCAGCGTTCTTGTTCCGGTAGTTTTGGTATTGTAATCAAGGTCTTTAAAAGGATCTACATTACTGCTTGGCCCTGCTATTAATGGTTTAAAAACTGCATTAATATCCCAATAGGAATTTAAAGCAAAGGATTCGCCGATAGGAGTCCAGGAGACAGAGGGAAGGGCAAAACCTTTTTTATATTTAAGAGTGTGGGAGAAACTAGACGTCCTGTACTCAGGCGGAGAGATAAAAAAATCATCTTTACCTGCGGTTACTACTGAGCCATCGTCATATATTACTTCTGCTTTAATGCTATGAAGTCTTGCCTCTTGACCTTCAAGGTAGCAAGGTGTACTTGTGCCGGTTCCTCCTATTGAACCTACATTCGGGGCAAAGACCGGGTCTTCAATAATTTTTATTGATTTTACGGCTTTGCTTATTACGGCAACGGGAGCATTGGAAGAACCGCCTCCTCCTCCTCCGCCACCTCCACCTCCGCTGTTATCATCCCCGTCATCATCGCCCCCGCTGCTGGGAAGGTTGGGGATGTTGCCGCCGTCCAGTAGATCATCCGCGTCGTTCACATTAAAGCCGGTTCTTTCATTCACCCTTACATTGGTATAGGTGGTGCCAGGCACCGTTTCCAGGCTAATGGAAGTACCGCTTAAGTTGCCTGCAAAAGATGAGTGGGTAAAACCGGCTGTGGGTGTAAAGGTTATTCTGCCGCCGGTGCCCATGGTAATTTCACCTGCCGACTTGATTTCTTCCCCTTTGTTATCATTTTCAACCAACACAACGTACAGGTAGCCGGATTTCGGCGCAAAAGCCGCCCTGTCAACTGACGATGGATCGGCAATTACCAGCCCGATAGCTGTTTTACCATTATTAATCACTGTCGTATACAGCATGGCGTTGTTTTGGGAAGCCGGTGTGCCTCCGCCGCTGCATCCTGTGAATATAAAAACCAGCGCCAGAAGCGCCAATGCCAAGCTTAAAAAGCGTAAATTTTTCATAGGATCCTCCTGCTAATAGGGTCTATAGGATAATATAACACGTTTTTCTCCATTATTCAAGTAAAACGCTTCAATATTATTATCGGTTACAGTTATCGGAAAAAGGCACTTGATCCAGGGCGAAATTTAGGGTAAAAGTGAAGGGCAGACGGGAAAACCTTGTTTTTCGGTCAAAATCGGGCCTTTAGCTCAGTTGGTTAGAGCTGCGGACTCATAATCCGTCGGTCCTGTGTTCAAGTCACAGAAGGCCCAGAAAGTAAGTCTTTATTTTATAAGGAATTACAAGTCATTATTGATCAGGAGAAACCGGCAATGATGGCTCCTAGCAAAATAATTGAGAAAAACAATGAGAAAATCGATTAATTTGCTATTCATTCGAAGCACGATGTTTCCCCGTGCAGTAATAGGGCATGAAAAATAATCCAATCTTTGAGAAAATTTCTCAAAGAATACTTGATAATAGACGATAATTAAGTATATAATGAACATATCACTTCAAAGATTCAGAAAACTGATAAGAGGCTATATATGTTTCTGAAGGAATTTACTTTTAGGAATTGTTATTCATTTAAAGATGAAGCAACTTTATCCATGACAGCCAACTACAATATGAAGGACAATATAAATTTTGTAATCAAACACGGCGATGAAGATAATGCCGTTTATCTGAATCCGGTGCTCGCAGTTTACGGTTCCAATGCCGGGGGTAAGACTAATATGCTTCAGGCATTGTTAGATGCGATAAAAAATATTTCTGAAAAAAGGATGTATAATATTCCCTTCATGTATTCTTATGAAATTGATGATACTTTTTTGCACAGGCTGGTTGTTGTAAATGATGATATTGAATATGAGTATGAGTATACCGCGAGTTATAATCCAGCCATAAAATCGGAAGTTCTGAAAGAATCTTTGCGAAAACGCAGTTTAAAAGCAAAACGAGACGAAAAAGTGGTATTTGCACGTGATGGAGAAAAAATAACTAATTCTATGTATAAAGATACAGAAAATGAATATTTACAAATGATAGCATCAAATAAAAGTATTCTTGTTATGAGACACGTAGGCGAACTCGGATGGGATGATTTTAAGCCGTTGTATCAATGGTGCAGTAATGTTATGGCTGAAATGCGCACACAGGGTGAAGAAGACAGGCATGAAGCTCTAAGAAAATATGCCGCAACACTACATTCTGATAAGGAAAACCTTTCAGGATTTAGTGGCTTCATGACAAGTCTTGACCCTGCGCTTGATGAAATAACGATTTACACACAGCAAAGCAGTGATAAAGCAGAATCTAAAACTCAAGAAAAAGCGCAATTTGCGATTTGGCATAAATATCTGGAAGCGAATGGAAATATTACACGAGTCGGGTTTGCGACTAAAATAGAATCAAATGGAACGATAAAACTGATGGAAATATATCCAGTAATAAAGCGGGCACTGGATGAAGGAAAACTCTTCATTTGCGACGAATTGGATAAATTTTTACATCCTCTTATCTTCAAAAGAATTGTGGAGATGTTCAACGATACAGGTGAAAATGGTATCAATAAAAAGGGGGCTCAGTTAATTTTCACAGCACACAACACAATCGTAGTCAATCGGGAGGATTTACGCAGGGACGAGATATGCTTTGTGGATAAAGATGAGTACGGGGAATCTATCGCTAAACGCCTATCGGAAATAACAGATGAAAAAGGGAATAAAATACGGCTGGACGCGCGTTATGATGTGTTGTATTTAAACGGCAATTTTGGCGCGATTCCGGAAGAAATCCGCAATGCTACCGTTTAGGAGCCAATTATGAAATGGCCTATCATCCCTTCAAAGTGGTTGCTACTATTCTTGGGAGGCAATGAAGATGATCGAAGGGTTATAGAAACACACCTGCCTCGAGCGGCGGCATTTGCAGAACGCAATGCTCCAAAATACGAAGTCCATGTTTTTGACACATCGGTAACAAAAAATATTCCTACAGGGTTCACCGTTGAAAACGAACTCATTGAAGAATTTATTGAAAAAATCCTTGATGACTTGATTAAGTACAAAAAAAGATCCGGTGCTACGAAAGCTGCGTTGATCATAGACAGGACTGCTTTTCCAAACGAAGAAATTTTTGAGTACATAATAAAGCAGGTCAAACACGATGATTCTATATATCACCTGATATGCTCAAGAGGAGATTTTCTTAACATAGAGCAACGAAAGAAATGTTACAAAATTTCCTGTGACAAGTGCATTGAATCACTTTGTAGGCATAGCTGTTTGCTCAGACTATTATGGGTGATTTTTGAAGATAAACGTGTGCTAAATGTGCTGGATGGTTGGAAAGGGTAGGAGTGAAAGGTTTATACCCTCA
Organism: Treponema sp.; assembly: GCA_031256115.1. Classification (GTDB taxonomy): domain Bacteria; phylum Spirochaetota; class Spirochaetia; order Treponematales; family Breznakiellaceae; genus WRIV01. The sequence continues at coordinate 519 of JAIRRF010000106.1, read as the reverse complement.
ATTTCCTGAAGCTGCCAGAGTAGGGGTCTTTTCCGGGTCTACAATACCCGCCTCTTGCATATGCCGGGCGCGTTCTTCCATACTGGCAAAATTGACCGGATGCCAATTGATAAAATCCTCTAGCGTCATATTTTCATAATGCGGGTCTTTTTCCGCACGTCTCTTTTTTGCCGCAGTAATTCGCTCTATCTGTTCAGGAGATAAATCAGAGATCTTTATTGGCTCTGTCTTAATCAACGGGCAATCGGGATCAGGGGTATAGGGTCGCTTTGCCGCAGCTTCTATACGCAACCTTGCCGCCTCATGTTCTTCAGGCGTTAACTCTCTGCCACCCATGTATCTCACCATCGCCATAGTATATCCTCCTTCTATATCCACAGAATCTCTCGCCAAGGCGCCAGAGTTTGTAGGAAAACCGATGTTCATTTCAGTCTCCCTTTTCACGTACACAACAAAAAGCTTTATCATCTCTGGTTCCCGCCCCTTTCCCTGTTGCTAAGCACTATTTTTCATTGCATT
>JAIRRF010000069.1 GCA_031256115.1 Treponema sp. | reverse complement strand
TTGGCGGCAATTCCGGATCGAATACAGGGAGAACCGGATTTTTCTGCGAGAGAAAAATCGGAAAAAGCATTTTTTATTTCTTCATTTCCCCCATGGGTCAATGCCTTTTGCGTTTTAACTATTAAAAGCAGGGCGTTTTCTTTATCCTTCCCCGTAACAGCGCTGAAAGTTTTCGTCTGAATTGCCCGTTCAATACCCGAAAAAGTTCCGTTTACAATGTCAGCGCAAATTGTATCAAGAATCAGGTTATCATCTTCCAGGGAGCCCAAATCGGCTAAAGCAACAAGAAGCGGAAAACAGGGTTTAAGCCGGAAATCCTTTACCCAGGCCAAAAGACGGCGGTGTACTACAGAACGAACCGAAACAGCTTCTTTGCCCAGAGCTGTTTCAGCCTGGTTTATAAAATTGCCCTGTTTCGGAATATGCAGTCTGGAAAGAATTTCAAGTGATTTTTCTATCATAACCGGGTTTTTTCCTTCCTCCTGAAGGAGCTGTGGAATCAAAAAGGGAGGAAAAAAACGTTTAAAAAGAACAGAACAATACCAAATCTCCCAAAGATCTCGGGGCAGGTCTATTTTAATTTCCGGTTCCTGTACAGCCTCTTCGGAAGTAAATTTAATAATCCTGGAAAAGAGTTCTTCCCAGGGTTTAAGCGCCTTAAGACTGGCAGAGGTACCATATATTGTAATCCTTTCTTTGGCAGGATATGCAAAATAGGATCCGGCAATAATTGCCCGTGAACCGGGATCGGCATCCTGAAGATTTTCCAGGATTATTACAGGTTTGGCGGATTTTTTTTCCACCGCCGTCCGGTATAAACCCAAAAGGAGTGTAAAAAAGAGTTCTCCCTGTTTAATGGTAAATTCGGAAAGCTCGTCCCGAAGCCTTTCCTTAAACAGGGTTTTTTCCAGTTCCGCAAGACGGTTCCTTGTCTCCGGGTCTAATTGATCTTCCATTTCCAAAAGGGTTTTTATCTCGGGCGTTAGGGCATCTATTAAGCAGGTAATACTGTTCTTCCCTTTTTTTAACCGAATTATCAGCGGAGGAATACCTTTCATATGTTCTTTACAATAGAGAATCAACTCTTCCTGGTAACTGGCCCATTCATCGCCCACAACGATCGTATTACAAGCAGGTTTGCGTTTAAGAAAGCCCTTTATTTTTCCGGTATGGTTCTTTTCCCCGGTTAACACCGGCGTATCTCCCCACTCCCGGATAGCCCGAAGCTGTGAAAAACCGGATCCTGGCTGGTTATCTCCCGAAAGGGCTTCGTCAAAATCAATAAACGGTTTTAATGCATCGCAGATTCCCGGTGTACACCAAATACCCGTTCCCCATGGCTCCGTGGGAAGAGCCCTGACCAGAAAAAGGACATCTTCTTCCGGAAGGTTTTCGCCAACGATACAAACATGACCATAAAGTTCCGTTGCGGTCCTTTCCAAAATGTTCTTAATCGTTTCCAGTACACAAAGCATATCCAGCCAAAAACCAAGAGTTTCCTGACTAAAGACACCATTAATAAGCTTGTTTTCTACCCTTACCTTACTGCCATACCCTTCCAGAGTTTCTATAATGGACTTTTCCAGATCCCGAAGCAGTTTTGGCCTGGTCCGGTGAAGTTGGGATTGAAAACGAAGGGCAAAAACTACCTGGATCATGTTTCTTGCATTATAGTATACTGCATTTTTTATTAATAAAATATTATAGTATATATATGAATTCTCTAAACCCTGCCGTAAAAATGAGTTTAATAGGCCGTTCCCTGTTAACCTGGCTGGATTACTCACCCGAAGAGATTCGTTTTCTCCTGGATCTGTCAAAGCAGGTTAAAGAAGAAAGCCAAACAGGTGTGGTTAAACAGCGGTTTACCGGTAAATCCCTGGCTCTTCTCTTTGAGAAACGGTCTACCCGGACCCGCTGTGCCTTTGAGACCGCCTTTGGTGAGGAGGGGGGACATCCGGTATTTTTATCTACGGTGGATATTCAATTAGGAGCCAAAGAATCCATTGAAGATACCGCCCGGGTTCTGGGCCGCATGTTCTCGGCTATCCAATTCCGGGGCTTTAAGCAATCCGCCGTAGAAACCCTGGCGGCTTATTCCGGGGTTCCTGTATATAACGGCCTTACGGATCTATTCCACCCTACCCAGGCTTTGGCGGATATAATGACTATAGAGGAAAATTTCGGCCCCTGCGGGGGAAAAAAACTATGTTTTGTCGGAGACGGGCGGAATAACGTGGCCCGTTCTCTTTTGGTGATTTGTTCCAAACTGGGGCTTCATTTTACCATAATTACCCCTCCGGATCTGAACCCGGACGATGATTTAATTCAACAATGTACTCCCCTTTCAGCCGCTTCCGGGGCAAAAATTTGTATCAGCCCGGATATTTCGGAAGTTGCAGGGGCAGATGCGGTTTATACGGATGTTTGGACTTCCATGGGGGAAGAAGACAAAAAAGCCGAACGGATTTCACTGTTAAGTCCTTACCAAATTAATCCGATTCTTATGGAAAAGACCGGAAGAGGGGACACAATTTTTATGCACTGTTTGCCGGCGATTAAGGGAGAAGAGGTAACAATTGACGTGATTGACGGTCCGTCCAGCCGGGTCTGGGACGAAGCGGAAAACCGCAAACATACCATTAAGGCAATAATGCTTGCCACCCTTGGCTGTATATAGTATAATTATAGTTGCCTAAGAAACAAGGAGATATGTTATGAAAAGAAGGATTATTGTATTTGGCTTTATTACAGGGCTGTTAATTTTTTCCTGTTTTATGGTAATAAACACCCCGCCGGTTTTTGCACAACAGCAGGACCAGCCGCGTCTGCAGGATCGCTGGGGGCCCTCCAGTACTTCAGAACTGTATTATATTAACATTCCTATTGAAAAAGTATATACCCACAATCTTGGCTATATTATTGTATATCGTAAAGCCGGTCATGATTTGGGAAGGGCTTATGTGCCCTACAAATGGTTCAATGCTGACAGCCGGAAAGCGGATCTTGTTCTGCTTGGAGACGGCGCCATGTGGCCCAGTATGTCGGTTTTCTATAAAGAAGGCGCTTTTTACGGGGTACGGCTTTATGTTGCCAGACGTCAAAGCCATTCAAGCTGGGGTTTTCTTTCATCCATGCCCAATCTGACCAGTAATTTTGAAGCAGAGACCCTTGAACTTAATTTTTAATGCTGGTACCGGTTCCCCAGGAATTAATCAATTTTATTCATAACGGAAAGAAGTTTGTTGTATTAGGCCATGAAGAACCTGACGGGGATTGTGTAGGAAGCCAACTGGCCATTTGTTCACTTCTTAAACGGCTGGGAAAAGAGGCCTTCCCCTGTTCGGCAGGTCCATTTAACAGAAACGAAGTAAAGTCCTATGAAAGATATTTCTATCCCTGGCCGGAATGTCGGGAAGAACTGCGAGTATTAATAATGGACTGTTCCAACCGGGAACGGATTGGAGACTTTCCCATTGAAGGACTTCCCGTGGCGGCAGTGGATCATCATAGCGGGGGGAACCTTTGGGGGGAAGTATTGTATCTGAACCCACAAGCTTCGTCGGTTGCTTTTATGACAGAAATGATTTTTACCGCCCTGGGAGAAAAACCCACTACAGAAGAAGCGGAGCTCCTTCTTTTCGGCCTTTGTACCGATACGGGTTTCTTTCGTCACCTGACTGAAACCGGGGCGGAAACCTTTAACACCGCCGCCAGGCTTACAGCGGCCGGAGCAAGCCCAAAAAAAACATTTGTATCAATTAACGGCGGAAGGGTTCTTAAATCCCGCTTGCTTATGGGAAATATTCTTGCCAAAACCAGATCGTACTTTGACGGCAGACTCCTTCTTTCAGATGAAACAATTGAGGATGCGGAAAAATTCGGCATGGAAAGCCGGGATTCGGATATGATCTATCAACTTCTTCAGTCTGTGGAAGGAGTCGAAGCAATGGCGCTTATAAGGCAGGAAAACAGTGAGGAATGTACCATGGGTCTCCGTTCCCGTGATAAAATAGATGTGGCCGCCATTGCGAAAAGTTTTGGCGGAGGAGGCCATAAAAACGCAGCGGGAGCCAAAGTCCGGGGCACGGTTGCCGATCTGGAAAAAGAACTTACCGCCGCTTTTGCACCGTGGTTTGCCTAATACAGGAACCGCTCTAAATCCAATAAAACACCGTTTAATTCATTAAAACTGGTTTTAGTTTCCGGCAGGGATTTTAAAAATGCTGGACCGTAATACTTCTGCAGAATTCTTCCATCCAATACCACAATCGCTCCATAGTCGCCGGAACTTCGCATAAGCCGTCCAAAACCCTGTTTAAACTTCATCACCGCATCGGGAAGGGACAGTTCCATGAACGAATTTCGGCCTTTTTTTTCCAGAAATTCCCGACGGGCCTCAAATACAGGATCTTTCAAGGATTTAAAGGGAAGCCGGCAAAGGATCACCAGCCGCAGGGTTTCCCCCGGGGCATCAACTCCTTCCCAGAAAGAATCGGTTCCAAAAAGCACGCTGGTTTTATCCGTCAAAAACTGCTGTAAAAGCCGGTTTGAATCGTCGTCTCCCTGTTTATAACAATGGATTCCTTCGTTTACAAGTATTCGGGCGGATTCTTCGTAGGTGTTTCGCAGAGACTGGTATGAAGTAAAAAGAACCAGAGCCGAACCTCCGGCTATCCGTACAAGTTCTGTTACCGCTCTATTCAGGAAAGATTGATAATCCGCAGCATCCGGCAGGGGGGCATCTGTGGGAACTGCCAATAGGGTCCGTTTTGAATAAGGAAACGGTGAATGAAAAATCCGGCAAATAAAATCCTTATCCGCAAGGGATGCTCCGCTGCGCTGTGCCCAAAAATTAAATTCCTCGAACCTACCGGATCCACCGGCGGTACTCAAAGTAGCGGAACAGCAAATTACGGTTTTATTGGCTTCGAAAAGGGCTTTTTTTAAAACAGGAGCAATGGTTACCGGGCTGATGGTAAAGTCTGCCCAGGGATCCTTTTGGGTGCTGCGCTGCCGTTCCAGCCAGAAAACATCATTGTTGTCCTTATTGGCATTGATGTCATAACAATAATCCAGAAACGCAGCACAGATTTCAGCCGCAGATTCAAGCCGCCGCAGGATAACTTTAACTTCCCAAACATTTGGATCTTCCTGATCAGATGTTTCTGTCATATTTCGAATCTGGCTGACAAGTGCAGTAATGGACTTTTTAAGCCTGTTTAAAGGATCCTTCAGTGTTTCCCGGCCTTGCCTTTTGTATGCAGCAGCACTATCCGGTTTTAAGCGAAATTGACCTTCATCACCGCAAAGCTCCAGGGCCGCAGCATCTGCTTGTTCTGCCGCTTCCCGGACCGCTTTGAACTTTTTCTGAACCTGAGTTTTGGGGGATTGCCCGGTAAGCCTGACAAGGAGCCCGGCATCCAATGTCCGGCGCTGCCGGTAGAGTCTGCTTAAAACCCGGTTAATTCCCAAACGGTTCCATCCTTTGGAAAAAAAAGATGTGGCGGCATTTTCTATATTGTGGGCCTCATCAATAATCACCCTGGAAAAAGAAGGAAGTACCACCGTTGATTCATAACCTGCTCCTTCATGCCGTACCGCCAGATCCGCAAAAAGAAGGTGGTGGTTTACAATAAGGATTCGGGATTCGGCAAATTCTCTTCTAAGCGCCATAAAAAAGCAATGCTCCCCTTCGGCACAGCGGTATCCCAAACAGGCATCGCTCTCGCTGCAGATCCGTGACCAAAGAGCGGAGGAAGGGAGGAATGAAAGATCAGAACGGCTGCCTGTTTTGGTTTTTTCCGCCCAGACAATAATGGCCTTAAGTTCTTCGTTCTCTGCATTGTCCAAAGCGGGCTCTAACATGGCTTCGGCAAGCCGCCTCCTGCACAGGTAATTTCCCCGGCCCTTTACCAAACTGCATTTAAGTTCTTTCCCCAGAGCTGAAAGAACCAGAGGTATGTCTTTTTCAAAAAGCTGCTGTTGTAAAGTAATTGTGGCGGTAGAAATAATAATTCGTTCGTCATTGGCCAGAGCAAATTCTGCCGCCGGAAGCAGGTACGCAAAAGACTTTCCCACTCCGGTTCCCGCTTCCGCCGCGGCAATTTTTTCTTCGTTAAAAGCCCGGACAATAAACCGGACCATATCAAGCTGGGAATCCCGTCTTTCATAATTTACCAAGCGGCGGGCGATGGATCCGTTTTCTTCCAAAGCGATGCAGAGTTTATCCGCATCAATATTAATCATTATAAGAGCGCTGCATTGCTAAGGGTTTTTGCCGCTTCCTTTCCCGCAAGGAGTTCAATTAAAGCCAGGGCAAATACCGCTGCTGTACCGGGACCTCTGCCGGTAACAAGATTTCCGTCAACAACTACTTTTTCGGCGATCCAGGTTCCGGTATGTACTGTAGTATGTACTACAGTACATATTTGTTTTTCCATACCAGGATAACAGGTAAATTTTTTTCCCTCCAGCAGACCCAGAGGCGCAAGGAATACCGCCGGGGAAGCGCAAATGGCGGCGATGATTTTTCCGGCCCCGGCCATTTCCTTAAAAAAGTTTCCCAGGGCCGTACATGCGGCAAGGTTAGCAGCGCCGGGCATGCCACCGGGAATAAAGGCCCCGTCCCAGAAGACGCTTTTCAGCCGCCCTGCCTGCTCCATTTCTTCAAGGGTGGTATCCGCCATTAGAATAATTCCGTGGGAACCTTTAACAGCCTTTTCCTTTCCAATGGCGATTATAGTTACTTCTATATTTGCCCTTCGCAGATAATCTATAGGCGTTACCGCCTCCACTTCTTCAAAACCTTCTGCCAGAAAAATGATGGTTTTTTTTTCCATAACACGACTCCTGTCATACATTGAACAATTAACCCGGTTTTGTCTATAATAAATGGCGTGAAACAGGTCCTTGTTATTGATGAAGCGCCCCTGTTCCGGGATTATTTACAGGCCAAGCTGGGTGAAAACAATATTGATGTTGACATGGCTGTCAATAGTCAGGACGGCCTTGCCAAATTAAGAAATATCGCTCCCGACCTTCTGGTTTTGGATTACAATCTGAAAAACCAGGGTTGCATGGAAATGCTCAAGCAAAAAAAGGCCAGTTCCGCCCTTGCTCCTATTCCGGTTATTATTACTGCCCGGCAAATTGACCAGAAAAAGATTCTTGAAATGGTACCTTATAATGTAAAAAAAGTTTTTACCAAGCCTGTAAAAATAGATACTTTTCTTGAAACTACCCAGGAGATTCTGAATG
>JAIRRF010000256.1 GCA_031256115.1 Treponema sp. | reverse complement strand
AGCTGCTTTGGCAGTTGTTTTGCTGCCGCCCCCCTTTCTGCTGCTACTGACGGAAGCTTTTACGGGAGCCAGGGCAGCATTTTCATCATCTGCGTTGAGCATGTCCAGATAGGCCTGGGCCGGCGCCTGGGTGGGTACCGGAGCAGTGGATGATGAACCGGCATCGGCAAAGGACTGGGCAATGTCGTCGCGGATTGTCGACCTGCGTCGGCTGAAGGAAGCAAAAGCGGCATCCTGGAAACCCTTGGATACTCCGTGAAGGAATTCATTTAATACATTTGCCATGCCGCTAAGGGTAACTTTCTTTCGTTTCAGGGATGTTATGTCGACATCCAAAAGAAGACCCGGCTGGACATGATAGGGGTTAATCATGTAATCAAAACGGTTAAATTCCTTTTCCAGAACCGCAAGCCGGTCTTCCATTACCCTCCGTTCAACAGGATAACGGTAATCGTACATACCCTTCATCTGATCCCGCATTTTAATGATCTTCTGATGAACCTTGTCTTTTTCGTAGATGTAGGTCCGGTTCATCCTTTCAACTTCTGTTTCGCCGCATTTGATGTAGGAAATTTCGTCCCAGATCTTGGCGATATCCTCGTAGAGCGGCTCACCGGTTTTTGCTTTTATCTGCTTCCGGATACGGTTTTTTTGTCTGGCCGCCAGGTCATTAAAATCGGAAATCTTAAATGCTGGTTTGCTGCTTTCATAGATTACTTTCAGGACATCCCAAAGGTGCTGGACTTCGTTTTCAAAGCTCTTTACCTGGACATCATAGGCTTTCCTCTCTTCAATAAGCTGGGCGGAATCATAGTAACGCATTCTTACCTGGTACCGTTCATCGGGAAGTTGATGCATATCCGTATCTTCGTATTCCCGGATAATAAGTTCCCGGGCATTTTTAAAGTTTTCTATGTACTGGTAACCCATTTTGGAAGTATCCAGGATGGAAGTGATCGAGTTAACCGCCGTATTAAAACCTCTGGTACGGATATTCTCTATGTCAACGATTTTTTTAAGATTTTCACGGACATTCAACTGATCGTACTCGGTGGGATCGATTTCCGCCCGTAGGCCCGTAATACGATCCATAATGCCTTTGGCTACCAAAGCATATCGTCTTGATTTGGGATCCTCGACTTCATCTTCGGTGTATTTTTCTACCCGGCCCATCTTGGTAAAGATAATTTCACTGTCGCTAAGCTCTTCAAGACCCTGGTCAATCCGCTCATCTTTAAGCTTTTCTATGTCTTTGTCGATCATTTCGATGATATATTTGGAAAGAAGCTCCTTAATCAAATATTCCACCGTTACCTGATAATGGAAAATAGGACTTATAAGCTCGGAATCAAGGATATTAACCGAAAGTTTTACATCCGTAACGGTTTTTGGTTTAAGAAGATTATCCTTAAAGGCGCATTTTATAATGGAATAGGCGTTTTCGCCCCTGATAAAGGCTCCGGTATCGGTTTTTTGCCTAAGCAGTGAGTTCGTCAGGTTTTCCAGATCATTTATGCCCCGCTGGATATGTCCCTGCAAGTGGCCGTACATATTGATCATGGATTTTTCGATTTCGCCGGTGTTAAACTTATCGGCACCCCCGACTTCGTCAAGTAAATTGGCTATTTCTTTGGGGGTATACCGGGCAAGGATTTTGGTTTCTTCCTTGTCTATATAATTCCGGACTTTTTTTACCATTTCATCTTCAGTTGTTACCATGTAACGGTTGAACATGTTTTGGTAGTTCTGGTTAAAATAATTATAGAGTTTTTCCTTCAGGCCGCCCATGACATCAAGGCGCTCAAGGGTGTCTTTGGGCAGCTTGGAAATTATGTGGTGGACAACTTTATTGGTTTCTTCCTCTAAGAGTTGGTTTACTTCGGACTGTTGATCCCTGTATTCCTGAGCCAATGAGTTTCGTGAACCAACGGCGCTGGGCTTCTCGGGGTGAAAAACATTAGGGCTTTTGGGTAAGTCAATAGATCCCATATCTTCCTTCCTTTTATATTAAAATTATGAACAAATTTCTATCAGGTTACAAGTATAACCTACAAAACGGAAAATGTCAAGCAGAATTATGGGAATCCGGTGATTTTCCCTTGAATTTTGCCTTTTTTTCCTGTAAAGTTCGAAGACCTGGGTGCCAAAGTAGCTCAGTCGGTAGAGCGGCGCACTCGTAATGCGCAGGTCTGGGGTTCAACTCCCCACTTTGGCTTTAGCTTAATTCCTTATGTAGTAAGGAATTAGGTAGAGGACTACCCTACGGAGGGCGCCCTTAATCATTGCGAAAAGCGAAAACGACACATAGAAACGACACATAGAATCGTTTTTCAATGCCGTTTGCAAGGATTAGGGATATGAAAAGCCTTCCGTTCTCCGTATTCAAGCGGACCAACCGCCCCTTTTATTTGGTGGCGTTCAAAAATGAAGCGACCGGGGAATACTACCCCGCAATCAGCACAAAGCAGAAAACCGAAGCGGAGGCGATCAAGACCGCCTTTGCATGGCTGAGGGACGGTATACCCCAAAAGCGGGAACCCCTGAAAGTTGAGGGCATGGCCCTTAAAGACGTTGCCCGGAAAATAAAAACGAAAACCGAAGCGGAAACACTGCTAGAGGAAATGAAGCGGATGGGGTGGATAAAAAACTACGTACTTACCGGATCTCCGGCGGCGCAGGACTTCACTATGTTTTTATCTGAATTCTGGGACTGGAACAAATCCGCATACATCGCAGAGAAACGGCGTAAAGAGCACGGCATACCTA
>JAIRRF010000251.1 GCA_031256115.1 Treponema sp. | reverse complement strand
TACCAGGCTTGTGTCAATATGTAATAGCCTCCATGACTTTTCTGCAATCTATGAAAACCTGAAATCCGCGATTAATGTATACCATGCAGTGGGGGTTTCTCCCTCGGAAGTACAAAATCCAGGTAAAAACTGGTTTCAAGCCATTGAACAGAACGCTCAGCTTCCCCGGGTTGTTGCAATTGGAGAAATAGGACTGGATTATTATCGCAAATTCGGGAATAAGAATTCACAAATAGAGTTGTTTATCTCCCAATTGGACCTGGCCGCCAAACTTAATTTGCCTGTGATCATCCATAACCGGGAAGCCGGCCACGATGTATTGGACATTTTAAAGGACAGGCTGCCTCCAAAAGGAGGGATACTCCATTGCTATTCGGAAGATGCTGAATATGCTAAAAAAGCTTTAAACTTGAACCTGGTTTTCTCTTTTGCCGGGAATTTAACCTATAGAAACGCCAGAAATCTACACGAAACCCTGGATGTACTCCCGCTGGACAGGATTCTTATTGAGTCGGAAAGTCCCTTTATGGTACCCGCTGAATACCGGGGCAAGCGAAATATGCCAAAGTACCTGCCCATTACTGCCCGGTTTATGGCAGAAATGCTGGATCTGGACGAGGAAGAATTAGCTGCCCAGCTTTGGGAAAATGCAAACCGTTTCTTCGGAATTGGTGACTGACACCTTATATCGTTCAATCAAGATCGGCTCCCTGGAATTACCGGGTAATCTTTTTCTGGCCCCGGTGGCGGGTTATACGGACAGGGTTTTTCGTTCCATATGCACAAGACTTGGGGCGGATTTTTCCTTTACAGAATTGATTTCCGCTGAAGCCCTGACTCGCAATCCTCAAAAATGCAGTACGGCTTTAATAGATCGGGGTCAACATGAAAAATATTACTGTATTCAACTTTTCGGCGCTGACCCGGATGTTTTAGGCCGGGCCTGTACTTTTTTAGCCCCTTTCCGGCCCGATGCTGTGGACTTAAATGCAGGTTGCCCGGTCCCCAAGGTTATAAAGACAGGGGCCGGTTCCGCATTAATGAAAGACCCGGCCAGGCTGGGCCGGGCGGTGGAGACCATGGTCTGCTCCAGCCGGGCGCATTTGGGGGACGTACCGGTAACGGTAAAAATTCGTTCCGGCTGGGACAATGCATTAATAAACTATCATGAATGCGCCCGGATAGCTGTAGAGGCGGGAGCGGCCATGGTAAGCCTCCATCCCCGGACCAGAGCCCAGGGATATGCGGGTAAAAGTAACTGGTCATTTATTGCTGAACTGGCTGCCCGGCTCCCGGTTCCTGTTACCGGTTCCGGGGATCTCTACACTCCGGAAGACGCCCGGCGTATGCTTGCTGAAACAAAATGTGCCGCCATTATGTTTGCCCGGGGAGCTATGGGAAATCCCTTTATTTTTGCCGCTGCAAAATCGTTCCTTGGAACCGGAACCTGGACACCCCCGGGAAACTCAGAACGGCTGGATATTGCCATGGAACATCTGGAAATGCTGGCGAAGGATCTGGGAGAAAAGCGGGCCTGCCTGGAGATGCGTAAACAGTTCTGTGCTTACACCAAGGGAAGCATGAGCCTACCGGGTATCAGCGGTGGAGGGGCACTGAGAGAAAAAATTGTCCGGGCTGCAACCGTTAAGGAATACCGGGAACTATTGACATGGAATTTACCTTCCCCGGAAAGCCCGCCAGGGATTAATGCCAAAACGGATTAATAAATAAAGCCAGCCCATGGCAAATCCTGAAAGATGGGTCAGGTGGGCAACGCCTCTTTGGGTACCGGTAACTGAAAAGAATAGTTCCAGGGCGGTAAAACCCAGGACCATTACCGGGGCTCTAAGGGGAATAATCCCCCAAATGTAAATAATAGCGTCCGGGAAAAATGCCGCAAAGGCCAATTCCACCGCAAACAAGGCACCGGAGGCGCCTAAAAGGAACGGCGATATGCCGGTCAGATAATACACGGCAAAAGAAATTACCCCGGCCAGGGCGCCGGTTACCAAATAATACAGAACAAATTCTTTGCTCCCCATGCGCCGTTCCACCTGAATCCCAAAAATAAAAAGCCCCAGCATATTAAAAAGGATATGGGAAAAGCCCCGGGGATCATGGGCAAACATATAGGTAATAAACTGCCATACCCAGCCTTTGTAAATAACCAGGGGGGGGTACATTGCCAAATAGTAGCTAATCTGCGGAAACAAACGTTGGGCCAGGTTAACCAGTACTGTTATCCCAATTAAATAATATATCACCGAACTATAGCTGTAACGGAATGGTTTACGGATTATGTTCATACCTTACCATATGCTGAAGCGCTTTCTCTTTCAAGCCGATATTAGGATAATGATGATCCAAACCTCAGTGCGAATGAGGCATCTTTTTTTGTTGATGATCCTGTGGGGTATTGTTTTTTTTCCGGGGACATCCCTTTTTGCCCAGGATGTACTCCGGGGGGAAGTAAGGATAGAACTGGAACAGATCCGGGGTTTTCTGGTGGAGGCAAAACCTCCTTTAAACATTGCCGAAGCCAGGATGGCGGCCTTAAGGGATGCGGCCCACTTTTTTGGCGCAATTATTTACGGTTGGTCCTTCCATTATGACATAGGGGAAAGGGCCCGAAATATAGAAGAAAAGCTGGAACTGAGCCCGCTGGGTACGATCAGCCCCGAAGATCACCGGCTGGAAATAACAGATCTACAGATAAATGGGCCATATATATATTTGTGGTCCGATTACCGCCCCAACGAAGCCCAGCATTACCGGCTGGCTAAATGGAAGACCGGTTCCGTAAGAACTGCCCAGGGTTACGGGCAAAGTTCTATGGAGGATAAATACGGCGCCCTGGAAGACGCTGCCAGAGCCGCAATCAGGGGAATGCTTCAGGGTAGTGAAAGAAACCGGCCCAAAGAAGCCTCCGGTTTTATAAGTTTAACAGTTTTCCCCCGGTTTTGGATGGATAAAGGCCGGTGGGCGGCCATGGGCCGTTTTCGGATAGAAATACAGGAAATTCGGCCCTTTGCGGTTCATTAAAGACATAATTATTTGATATATTATATGCGTATATATGCATATAAAAAAAGCGAGCATATTAATATATTTTCTCCCTATTGCAGCTTTATTGCTGTTAGTTCCGGCCTGTAATGGAAAAAGCCCGGTGTCAGGGGTGGAAAAGCCGGACTCCCCGGGTAATTTCCCGGTTTTTTCTTCCTATAAAGATATTCCCGGTGTAAGCCAGGAAGAAATCAACGCCATCGAAGAATTCCGCAAATCCGGCCGGAGTTTTATATACGGGGCCTACCTTACTTCGGAATGTTTCGAAGACAAGGGCCGTATGGGCGGTTTTACAGCATTGTTCTGCCGCTGGCTTGGCAATTTATTTGATCTTGATTTTACTCCGGTTATTTATGAGTGGGTTGATCTGCTTGAAGGCCTGGAAGCAGGAACCATTGACTTTACCGGGGAACTGACCGCCGCTCCCGAAAGGCTGGAAACATATAGTATGACCAGTACCATAGCACAGCGGGCTGTTATTATTACCCAGCTTAGCCACCATCCGGATCCTGCGGCTATTTCTACAAGACGCCGCCCGCGCTTTGGCTTTCTGGCTAATTCCATTACCCCTTCTATGATTCAACCTGCCCTGTCGTTTGAAATTGATATCAGCTATGTGGATTCCGCAGAAGAAGCCTACCGCCTGCTCAGGGAAGAAATGATAGACGCTTTTATAGAAGACGGATACGAGGGAGCAGGGGCATTCCAGGGTGATTTTATTACTGCGGAAGTTGTTCCCCCCGTTTACAATCCCGTTTCTTTGTCAGCCCGGAATCCGGAACTTTCTCCTGTAATTTCGGTGGTACAAAAGTATTTAAACCAGGGCGCTCTTCAGCACCTGGTAAGCTTGTATAACCAGGGCTATAAAGAGTATTTTACCTATTGTTTTCATGCTTCCCTGACGGAGAAGGAAAGGGAATATGTGGCGGCCCGCGACGGCAGCCAGGGAACGCAAAGACCCATACCCTTTATTATGGAACGGGATAATTATCCCTGGGCTTTCTACAATAAGGTCGATGGAACCTGGCAGGGCATGGCCTGGGATGTGCTGAAGAAAATCGAAGAAATCACCGGTCTGTCTTTTAACGTGGTCAGCGGCAGGGACGATACCTGGGCGGACAATCTTGTCCAGTTGGAAAACGGAACCGGCGCATTCGTTT
>JAIRRF010000249.1 GCA_031256115.1 Treponema sp. | reverse complement strand
TGAGGGAAACACAGTTTTTTCAGCCAGCACCCTAAGAGGACAGCTTTCCATGAAAGCAAAGGGGCTGGGAAAAAGCGGCGGTTATCAGGATTCAAAACTTATCGCAGACCGGGATGCCTTGGTCCGTTATTACAATGACAAGGGGTTCATGGATGCGGAAGTAACCGATATAGTCCTGGAAACGGAAAAAGACAGTAAAGGTAATAATAATATAATAATTACCTACCGTCTTTATGAAGGCCGGATCTATACATTTGACGGTATCAGCTTTTCCGGCAACGAAATTTTTACCGACGAACAGCTTCAAAGACTGGTCCGTTCTGAATCAGGAAAAACCATTAATGCATCAAGACTTGAAGCAGACCTTCAACGGGTAGCAAATTTATACTTTGAAAACGGCTATATTTATAACGATATAAGACGGGAAGAAATTCGAAATCCCGAAGAAGGCACCCTTGCCTATAGGTTAATAATTCTTGAACGGGACAGGGCGCATATCGAAAGCATCATTATCAGAGGGAATAATAAGACCAAAGAACATGTAATTCTTCGGGAGATTCCACTGGAACCGGGAGATATCTATTCCAGCACCAAAGTTATGGCTGGATTGCGAAATTTAATGAATCTTCAGTATTTTTCCCAGGTTTTTCCTGAACCGGTTCCCGGCAGTGAAGACGGATTAATGGACCTGGTAATTAATGTAGAAGAAGGGCATACTACAGATATTCAATTCGGTCTTAGTTTTTCCGGTTCTTCCAACCCTGATGATTTCCCAATATCCGGTATTTTAAGTATTACCGACAGAAACTTTTTTGGGTATGGAAATCAGGTTCGGGCAGAAATAAATGCTTCTACCACAACTCAAAGTATTTCGCTTTCCTATTCTCAGCGCTGGCTATATGACCTGCCCCTTTCTTGGATGGTGGATCTTAGTCTAAGCCATGCTTTTCGAAATACCCCCATGAATAATGGACCTGGTCCAATTTTTAATGGTGATGAAGAATATGCATTTCCCGACGGATATTGGAGCTATGGCGACTACTTTAATGACAATAAAATTCCACCCCGTGAATTTTTAATGGATTATCAACAATGGTTTGTATCTGTTGGCTTTTCTTCCACATACCGCTGGTATACACAATTTGGCACTTTGGGAACAGGCGGCGGAGTCCGCACCGGTTTTATTTACAATACCTATGATAGCATGCTGCGGCCCTTTGATCCGGTTATCAGGGAAAAGAACGGAGTATGGACACCGGTCAATTCCATATGGACGATTTTATATTTGGACAAAAGAGATCTATTTTTTGATCCTTCCAAAGGTTATTATGCAAGCCAGCGGTTTACTTTTCACGGGATTTTCCCGGTAGAATTGGAACACTATATCCGCAGCGATACAAAAGCGGAAATATTCTTTACCCTTCTGAATCTTCCCGTAACCGATAAATGGAACTTTAAGGCAATTCTGGGAATCCATTCCGGTCTTTCTTTTATTTTTCCCCAATTTGGCAGAGACCACCCAATTATTGAAGATGTAAGTAAACTTTTTATTGATGGTATGTTCATAGGTAGGGGTTGGTACGAAGAACGAAGATACAGCCGGGGGTTTGCTTTATGGGAAAATTGGGCGGAAATGCGCTTTCCTCTGGTGCCAAATCTTCTTGCTTTTGACTTCTTTTTTGATGCTGTATATGGAATGTTTTCCAATAATCAGGTCAGCCCTATTGAGTTTTTCCAGCAAATGGATGCAGAAAACTGGCGTTTTAGTTACGGCGGAGGCCTGCGTTTTACCATTGCACAGTTTCCTTTCCGTTTCCTTCTGGCAAAAAAGTTGTATATCAGGGATGGTCAATTTTATCGAATGCCCGGCAGCCTTTTTAGAAAAAGTTCCGATCCAAGATCCGGAGTTGATTTTGTAATTTCTTTTGCAATTCCAACAAACTAAGGAGATGTAATCATGAAACGTTTTGTTTTGACCCTATTGTTACTGGCAGGGATTTTAACTCACCTTTTTTGTCAACAAACTATTACCAGAGTAGGTGTGGTGGATATGAAAAGGATTTTTCCGATTATCACCGCTAATATTCCTGAATTCAGAGCTTTTAACGAAAAGAGAACCCGGTATGATGCTGAAAAAGAAAAGCAAGAAAATGAAATTAAGGAACTTAAAACCCAGCTTACTGAAATTGAAGCAGAACCCCAAAACCGGAACCGGGATCAGAACATAACAAGATTAAGGTCTCAGATAGAAACAAAAGAACGCTCACTTCAAACATATATTCTGACTAATTCTGTATCATTAGGCAGAGAAGAAGAACAACTTAAAAGAAATCAAACTCTAATAGCCCGCTTAAATAATGCAATTCAGGCCGAGGCAAATTATCAGGGGATTAGTGTCGTTTTGGACAGGAGCCAGCCTGGGGTAGTTTGGGTAGATTTAAGGCCGACTGCAAGGGTTGACATAACTGACCTGGTTATTGCAAGGCTTCGCGGAACCCGATAAAACACTATTGTTAAGGAGATGTTTATGAGACGATTTGCAATGATCGTTTTATTATTGTTTGTGATTTTAATTCCACTTTTTGGTCAACAATTAAATATTCCCAAAGTTGGTGTATTGGATTCAAATAGAATTTTTCCGATTATAACTGCCAATATTCCGGAATTCCGGGCGTATAATGAAAAAAGAGCCCGGTATGATGCCGAAAAAGAAAAGAAAGAAAATGAATTAAGGGAGCTGCGAGCTTCAATGATTGTACTTGAAGCGGAACCTCAAAGTCGAAACCGGGATCAGAATATCAGAAATATGCAAAACCAGATAAATGTAAAGCGTAAAGTATATTTAGACTATGTTCAGGCCAATTCAGCGGAATTGGAGAGAGAAGAACAACAACTAAAGGAAAATAGAACTTTTAGAAATCGTTTAACTGCTGCTGTTGAGGAAGTTGCAAAAACTGAAGGGATAAGCCTGGTTTTGGATAAGAGCCAGCCTGAGATACTATGGGCTCAATTTGATCGTACGTTTGATATAACACAAAAGGTCATAGATCAGATCCGGCGCAATCGTTAAAAACATTTTGTGATTAGGATGACTTTTTGAACTCCGGTATAAACCCCATGGTGGAGCAGTACCGCCGGATTAAGCGGGAACATCAGGACAGCGTTCTGTTTTTTCGGCTTGGGGATTTTTATGAAATGTTTGCCGAAGACGCTCTGGAGGTTTCTTCACTCCTTGATTTAACTCTTACAAGCCGTTGCGGGCTTCCCATGTGCGGAGTACCGTACCATTCCTGCCAAAACTATATTGCCCGGCTTTTACAATTTGGAAAAAAAATTGCTGTCTGTGAACAGGTTTCTCAGCCGGGAAAAACAAAATTAATTGACCGGCGGGTTGTAGAAATTATTACTCCCGGTACAACGGTAGATGAAAACTATCTGGATAAAGGGAATGCAAATTATCTGGCTTCATTGGCTTCGGAAAAGGAACTGCTTTCCTTTGCATATATCGATCTTTCTGCCGGAGATTTTTTTGCCACCGCATTTCCGGCAAAAAAGGCCGGTTTTTATCTGGGTCTGGAACTGGAACGGCTTGAAATCAGGGAAATTATTTTATCAGAATCACTATTGTTAAATAGGCCGGATCTGGCTCAAAAACTTCAGGAAAAGTCAAATCTGGTTATTAACCGCTGGGCAGATTGGCTTTTTGACCGGGAAAAATCAAATTCCAGACTTTGCAGACAGTTTTCTACTGCAAATCTAAAAGGATATGGCCTTGAAGATACTTCCCCGGAAATTATTGCTGCAGGAGCATTGCTGGATTATCTTGAATGCACTTCCAAAAGCCTGATTCCACATATCCGGTCGATTAAAGTTTACAGGGACGATGATTATGCGGTTATTGACGAGGCAACCCAATGTAACCTGGAATTGGTTCGAAATCTTAGGGACGGAACGGAACAAAACACACTTTTTTTAACACTGGATGAAACACAAACTGCAATGGGTAGGCGCCTTTTAAGGCGCAGGCTGCTTCATCCCCTGAAAAACCTTTCCATGATCCAATGCCGACTTGACATGGTGGAAAATTTCTACCGGAACCAGGAAAAACTAGAAGTAATACGGAGCATTTTCTCCAAAATACCTGATTTGGAACGGCTTTCATCCAGGCTTGCCATGGATAAAGCTCATGGGAAGGATCTTTTTTCCATAATGAACGCTGTTATTGGACTGGAGAAGATAAAACATATTATTGTTGATAAATCT
>JAIRRF010000144.1 GCA_031256115.1 Treponema sp. | reverse complement strand
AAATAGAAATGGCTTCCGTACCCGCTCTTAGAAGATTTTGAAGCTGGGTATCATCAGAGCTTTTTATTCCCGGTTTACGGGTAACTCCAAAGGCACAAAGCGTTGCACATTCCAGTTTGGGGACCAGGGAAAAAAATTCCGCATCCTTGGGATTGCTTCCCGGATTACCCGCCTCTATCCAGGTAACGCCCAATTCATCCAGGGCCTGTACCACCGCCAGTTTATCATGAACAGAAAAAGAGATTCCCTCCCCTTGAGCTCCGTCCCGCAGAGTAGTGTCAAGAATTTCGATGTTTCCGGCAGAGTTGCTATCCATATGGTCCTTACTATACTTTTATTCAACTCCTACCGCAATAATCAGAGCTGATCCCAGTTCATCAAGTTTTTCTCCTGAAAGGCAGCCTATATAATCGGTCAGACGGATTTTTTGAATACTTATAAGTTCATCGCAACGAATGGCGCTCTCATGCTTAAGGCCTTCATTAATTCCTATCACAACCTGGGTACTTAATCCTTCAAAAGTTGAATAAACAGGAGCACAGATAAGGGTGGAATAAGCACTGTCGATCAATTCCTGACGAGAAATAATAACATATACCCGTTGCCTTTTAATATCAGTAGAGGAAGCAGGAGAAACCCGATACAATTCTCCCCGTTTCATAAGGGGGCCTGAAAATCCAGATTTTCTTCTGCTTCTTTAGTTAACCGCTTAGCATTTTTATTGATTATTTCTATATCCCGCTGCCGACGGGCAATCCTTTTTTGATCAGCTATGTAATAAATTAAAGCTTTTTCAATAAAACCCGAAATATTTCCTGTTTTATTATGCAGAGCAAGTTCTTCCAGCAGCGATTTGGATAGAGATACTGAAGTTTTTGTCTTTGTAATCATACTACTAAAATACTACTTTTTTTGTTTATGTCAAGCCTATCAATTTTTAATGCCGAAATCCGCTTTATAATACCCAACAGATATTAAGCATAATTAAAAGTAACATCTTGCACCCATAAAACGGGTTTTGTAGTAGCTTTCGTTCATGCTGGAAATGATCACTCCGGTCTTTGAACCCTGAGAAGCGGAATGAATGAACGAAACCCCCCCCGATGGACTGTTTTCCAGGACTATTCCTGTATGGCTTGCGCCGGGACGGATGGTTGTAAACACAAGTATATCTCCAGGCCGTACCTGGGCCAGGGTAATTACTTTTCCACTGTTCCAAATTCCTGTGCTGGACCTGGAAACCTGCATTCCCGCCGCTTCTTTATAAACAAAATACACAAAACCGCTGCAATCAAAACCGTCCGGAGTCACACCGGCATATTTGTAAGGAACTCCCAAATATTCCTGGGCTATTAAAGTGATACTTTTTCTAAGCAATTCTTCTATGTCTAATTCCGGAGAAGAATCTTCGCTCACTAAATCAGATACCGAAAACAGGAACAGAGCTGAAAAAACTAAAATAAAACCAACTACTGCGATTTTTTTCACAATTAATTACTCATCGGCATCAATATAACCCATGTTAAGAAATTAGAAATACTATAGTTGCCTGAAAACTTAATATAAGTATATACTATAATTAGGGAATAAAAGTAAAGGGAGAGTCATGATGCCTCATAAAAACAAAGTTATCGGCGTTTTTCTGGTTTGCGGTTTTTTATTTATAAACATAGTAGCCGGCAATGCTCAAGGAACCGGAACCCTGGATAGTGCAGCCCAGGCCGGATCCACAGGCAGTAATTTTCTAAAAACTATTTTAAAAAAAACCTGGAAACTTACAGAGTTAAAATTTTCCGATAGAACCGTTGTACTTATAAGGAAAGAGCTTCCTAAAGACATGAAAGACATTTTTACTTTAAGCATAACAAACGAACGGATCAGCGGGAGGGCCGCTCCAAACCGGTATTTTACTGTGTATCAGGCAGGAGATAATAACGCATTAACCATAACACCTATAGCCAGTACAATGATGGCGTCCATTTTTTTAACTCCCCAGCGTGTCCGGGAAGAAGAGTACTTCCAATATCTAGGCGCTGCAAAAAGCTGGAAAATTAATCGCGGTAAACTAGAACTTTATTGTACTGATTCCGACAACAAAGATCTAATAATGGTCTTCAGTCAATAAAACCCCAATTTATCGCTGAACCACATACAAGCAAGCTAAATAAATTATGTCGGTGGGGTTAAGTTCCCCGCTCAGTCCATGCTGGTCATGGCATTATTGACGGATGCTTCTTGGCATCACATTTGCTTACGCATGCCAAAATGGACTGATCAGGGAACTCAACCCTACCACTATAACTCTTAGAACACGTTGTATGGCTGGTTCAGCTGCAAGTTGAGGTCTTCATGCCATGTAATAGCCTTCGCATTTAATAAAAACTTAAATTACCGCATTTGCGTCTGTCTGGGTGTTCCTGGGTAAATTGGGGGCGCAGCCAGGAAAAAGGCGTGGCGGGTGTGCATGGTAAGGTCACTGCCGACGGCAGTGGCATTGCCATGCACAGGCCCCGCAGGATTTTTTTATGCTGCGCCTCCTTGGTTATTAGGAACACCCGGATAGCAATGTAGTAAGTTAAGGTTTTTAAAATATTTCACGTGAAACATCAGAATTCTATAATCAAACGCCGTCTTACGTTTTCGGTTTTATTATCACAAAGATCTATCCTGATTTTATTACCGTCAAAGCCAGGCATATAGGCAAATAGATTATTGCCTGCCGTATTGCCGGCAGCTTCCTGAATGATAACTGTCCTGAATACACCAATATTACGACCAATATCTTCGTATTTTTCCAGTTTTATCCGTTCCGGTTTAGCGTTATTACTGCGGTATAAAATAATCTCCCAGGTCTGTGCTTCATCATCTATGATTAATTCCGCCTTGGTATATAAATTGGCAGTCTGCCTTTGGCTGATTAAATACGAATTTACTTTAAAAACTATGGGTACATTTTGGGTAAAAACTGTCCAGCCAATAATCCCAAAAATAACCAGAAAAATCACTTTTTTCATAAATCCTCCAAATTAGGACAATTATACAACTTATTTTCGGCGAAATATGCCGGGAATATTAGCCCCTGCGGAACAAGTGTAAACCCAAAAGGAACAGTAATATGTTTCACGTGAAACATTGTTATTCCTCCATTCCCTGTGAATAACGCCTGTTGGCTTTTCTTTCACTAATTAAACGTTTAGCCCTAAGGCGGTTTTCCCGAATGGCAGCGGATGGCCTGGAAGCTTTGCGCTTTTTTGGAAGCCGGGCAGAAACAGTAATTAGTGTTTCTGCTCTGGCATAGGCCCGTTCCAGGTTTATCCGCTGGGAACGTTCTTCGCTGGAATTGATAACAAGCTCATTATCCAAACATAGCCTGGATCCCAATATTTCCTGCAAACGGCAGAATTCTGTTTCGGAAAGACCCTTTAAATCAGAAAGCTTTATTCGCAAAGTAGCCTTGGTGTTTAATTTATTCACATTTTGCCCGCCTGGCCCGCCGGATCGGGAAAAGCTTATCCTGGCGGAATTACGGATCGACTGACGTACTAAGAGTGTATCCATAAAGCAGGTAAGCTAGTTTACCAAATGAAATACCCCACTGCAAGCTAAAGCCTCAATTTACCATGATTTGCCGCTGAGCTTTCATACAATTAACGATATAATTCGGCAGTTTTTTCTTTATGGATTTTTATTTCTTAATTCATTTTTTCTTAATTTTTCAATGGTATTTTCAATTTTTGGGTTATTCATTTTTTCTCTTAATTTTTGAAGATCTCTAAATGTTGCACATTTATCACTACAAATTGTGTTTCCATTTCTACAAACTCCACATTCTCTAAGCATGTTAATATCCTAAAAATTCATAATTATTCTTTGGAATTACACCGTTGCATATACCCTCATTTATATAACATTTTTAACAAGGGCAAATGAAAACTTATCATAATTTTGGCAATTCGTCAACATTATCAATACCAGCCCTTATCGGCATGACGATATCTGACCATATTTACCGTTGAGCCAGTCATATTACTGTACTAATGCCGACAAAGGGACATCCGGGTGTTCCGGGGTAAATTGGAGGCGCAGCCAGAATGATGGCGTGGCGGGTGTGCATGGTAAGGTCACTGCCAGCGACAGTGGCATTGCCATGCACAGGCCCCGCAGGATTTTTTATGCTGCGCCTCCTTAGTTATTAGGAACACCCGGATGTCCCTTTGCTGAATTGAATATTGTTTATTTGTATGACTAGCTCAGCGAATATATATTGTTTCTCAAGGCTTTGTTATACTTTTTTCATATGAGCTGGAAGGTGGCGTGTGCATGGCCCATTGCATAGTAGACGAGGCGGAAGCAATCCTGGACATTGAATATGCCGTATTGGACAAAGGATTTGTCAGGCTGGTTGATTATATGGGAGGAGATGAGCGGGTAGTCCAGTCTGCCCGGGTGTCCTATGGAGAAGGAACAAAGTCATATCGGGAGGATGCCGCCCTTATTGATTATCTTTTACGAAATGGGCATACCAGTCCGTTTGAACAGGTTGTGTTAACTTTTCATGTAAAATTGCCCATCTTTGTAGCCCGTCAATGGATACGGCACCGTACCGCACGGCTTAACGAAGTATCTGGCCGTTATTCGGTTTTAAAAGATGATTTTTACCTTCCCGCACCGGGAGATTTGGCCGGTCAGGGCGTTGATAACAAGCAAGGGCGCAGCGATGTCATATTGGACCCTGAAGCTGCCGGAACAATCCGTAATAACTTTGAAACAGCCCAAAAAAAAGCCTATATGGAATATGCCCAATTGTTAGAGAAAGGGCTAGCCAGAGAACTGGCCAGGATCAATCTACCCCTTTCGTTATATACCGAATGGTACTGGCAAATTGATCTGCACAACCTGTTTCATTTTTTAAAACTCAGACTCGATCCCCATGCCCAGAAAGAAATCAAGTTATATGCCGAAATTTTGTTGGATATAACCAAAAAAATTGCCCCACGGTGCTGTGCTTCTTTTGATGAAAATATACTGAGTGCAGTACGTTTTTCCCGCAGTGAATTTGAAGAATTACAACGCCGTCTCCAGGTAAACGAAAGCGGGATTATGGAAGGCAGAGATAAAGCATTGACCGGTAAAGCTCTTGAACGATTTAAAGAAAAAATACAGACCGGGAGGCAAAAATGAGAAAACCCATTATTGTGGTGCTGGCAGCAGGGATAGGAAGCCGTTATGGCGGGCTGAAACAGATGGACAAGATAGGGAAAAACAACGAAGTACTGCTGGATTATTCTGTATTTGACGCAAAGCGTTCAGGTTTTGGAAAAGCGGTTTTTATTATCCGAAAGGATATAGAAGCGGATTTTCGGGAATTTGTACTTTCCCGGATTGCCGGAAATTTTCCCTGCGAACTGGCATTTCAGGAGATGGACAGTTTAATCCCCTCAAAAGTGCTTGCCAAATCGAAGGAAATAAACCGGACAAAACCCTGGGGGACAACCCATGCGTTGCTTTGCGCCGGGGAATTAATTGACGCGCCTTTTGCGGTAATCAACGCTGACGATTTCTACGGCAGGGAAGCCTTTGATGCGATAGGGTCTTTTCTTGCATCAAAAGAATTAAAAGAAGGCGCCATTGTCCCGTATCGTCTGGAAAAAACCCTTAGCCCTCAGGGCACAGTGGCCCGGGGATTCTGCGAAATAACGAATGGCTACCTTGCCTCAGTAAATGAACTTACAGCCATTGCCCGGGAAGCAGACGGAAAAATATATAATACCGGACTTGATGGCTCCAGACATTACCTGCCGGACTCAACGCCGGTGTCGATGAACTTCTGGGGTTTCCCTTCTACAGTTTTTAATGATTTAAAACACTATTTTGACAATTTCCTTGCTTCATCCGGAGAAAATCCTAAAGCAGAATGTTATCTTCCCATGGCGGCAGATTGGTTTATTAAAAATAATCTTTTAAAAATACGAGCCCTGGAAGCGGATTCTCCCTGGTTCGGCGTTACCTATAAAGAAGACCGGGAAGCGGCAATTAAGCAGGTCGCCGAATTTACCGCCGCCGGGATATATCCGGAGAAGCTTTGGGACTGCAACATCCATGTCGATCCAAAACACTAATGCGTTTTGGTAAATAATCATGGGGTTACGGTTTAGATCGACTTAAACGAAAAGAAATCCCCGTCAGAGCAATTTCCGGGAAACGCCGTCTGGCCGCATTTAAAAGTTCCCGTTGTTTTGTCTGGAGCAGTTGAATCCAGCCGGGGTGATCCGCTTCAATTAGTAAAACGGTTTTTTCCAATTCAGCAATCCGCGAATGAGATATACCCTGGGAAAGATTACAGCTTTCCAGCAATCCTGACCAGACTGTGGAAGAAAACAATCTACCCATTTCCTCGGTTTTTTTTAACGAATCATTGTCAAAAAAAGCGGCCAGAATTTCTCCTGCTTTTTTCACGATCAGCTTCTCCTTCAAACTCCGCGACGAATGGTTCCGGCTTTCACATAATATACCAGAGTATCGGGGTTACAATAGTTTTTATATGGTTCTTCCGGTAAAAAAGTAAAAAAGGCCTGTTCATAGGCAGGCATAACCGAAAGAAACCGCCGACGCTTTTCTCCGTCCAGTTCCAATAATACATCATCCAGGAGTAATACCGGTGTTTTCCCGGTAAAATAAGAAAAACACCGAGCCTGGGCAATCCGGAGAAGCAATGCTAAAAGACGCCGTTGTCCCGTAGAAGCATTTCCGGAAAATTCCTCCGGCTTTTCATTCCTTAAAAAAAGATACCGGTCCCGGTGTGGTCCGGACAGAGTTATGCCGTTGGTTAAATCCGCAGATCTACGTTCAGCCAGAACCTGTACCACAGCGGCAATGGTTTCTGCATTATAGATCGTCCCAACAGTTTTCCAGGAAGGCACGTAATTAACAACTATACCAGTAATACCTGACACTTCTTGGTATAGCTGGCTAAAAACAACAGAAAACGACTTTGCTGCTCTATCCCTTTTTTCCATAAGCCTTATACCATATTCGCTTAATTGGGGATCAAGAACATCAAGAATTTTTGAGGCATTCTGAAAATTTCCGCTGTTTTTTGCATCTTTAAGAACTACATTACGTGTTTTAAGTACCCGGCGGTATTTACGTAGATCGTCCAAATAAATAGGGTCATACAGGCTTTGCGTTTGATCAAAAAACCAGCGTCGTCTTTCCTGTCCGCCAGAGACAAATTCCATATCTTCATAACAAAAAATAACAACTGGAACAGTTTCCAAAAGATCTTTGCGATCTGTTATTTTTTTTCCATCCAATGTTATTAATTTTTTATTTTTTTTTA
>JAIRRF010000110.1 GCA_031256115.1 Treponema sp. | reverse complement strand
GATCAGAAGGAAAGTCGGAAAATCGGGAGTGAAGTAGGTATGTTGCGAAAGATGCTGGAGAAAGACAGAAAGCGGCTCAAAAGAAAGGTACACATCCGCAAAGTAATTTCCGGAACCGCCGAGCGGCCCCGGATGACGGTGTTTAAAGGCAACCGTTCACTTTCGATTCAGATAATTGATGATGCCAAAGGCCATACCATTGCGGCAGCTTCTACTCTGGAGAAGGATCTAAGGAGTATCAAAGCAACGGTCAAGGGCGCCGCGCAGCTTGGCGAGATAATGGGCAAACGGGTTCTTGATAAAAACATCAAGACCGTTGTTTTTGACAGAAACGGTTACTTGTATCACGGCCTTGTGAAGGCGATGGCTGACGGAGCCCGGAAAGCCGGGGTCCTGTTTTAGGGGGCGGGTAGAATGGAAAATAAGCAAGATGCGGAAAAGATTCCGTTAGATAAAAATCCGGCGGAAAAAATTCCTATAGAAAAATTTTCAACGGATAAATTACCGATTGAAAAATTTACAAGAGAAAGCGGTACAGCCGGCGGCATTGCCGAAGGAAGAACCGAAGGCCGTGAAGGACCAAGAACCGAAGGCAGGGGCCATAGAACAGGGCGTGGTGAAGGCCGGGGCCGGGATCGGGATTCAACTGAAAAAGAATTCATAGAAAAGCTGGTTAAACTTAACCGTACTGCCAAGGTTGTGAAAGGCGGCCGCAGGTTTTCTTTTTCAGCTTTGACGGTTATAGGAGATCGCAAGGGTAATGTGGGATACGGCTTCGGCAAAGCTAACGATGTTTCCGAAGCCATACGCAAGAGTATCGAAAAGGCAAAACGGAAAATGATCCCCCTGCCGGTAAAAAACGGTACCATACCTCATGAAATCATTGGAGTCTTTAAAGCTTCCCGGGTACTGCTGAAACCGGCCTGCTCAGGAACAGGGATCATAGCCGGTGGGCCGGTTCGGGCAATAATGGAAGCCGGGGGTGTTACGGATGTACTTTCCAAATCCATTGGTGCTGCGAATCAATATAATGTGGTAAAAGCTACATTTGACTGCATCCATAAAATGATGGATGCCAGGGTGGTAGCCAAGAACAGGGGTAAGCCTCTAAAAGAGTTATGGGGTTGAGCAATGAAGATCAGGATTAAGCAATGAAAATAAAGATCAAGCTGGTCAGAAGCGTTATTGGCTCTCTACCCAAACAGCTAGCCCCTGTCAGAGCTCTGGGTTTGCGGAAGATTGGCTCTTCTTCGGAACAGGAAGCAAATCCCGCTATTTTAGGAATGGTGAAAGCAGTGTCTCACCTTGTAACGGTTGAGGAGATAAAATAATGGCTCATGATTTTGATTTACATGCTCCGGAAGGCGCCAATAAACGCAGGAAAATCCTTGGCCGTGGTCAGAGTTCTGGCCGGGGGACTACTTCAGGCAAGGGACATAAAGGGCAAAAAGCCCGTTCAGGCGGCAAAACTTACGCCGGATTTGAAGGCGGCCAGATGCCCCTCTACCGGAGGCTGGCACAACGGGGATTTTCAAATTATCCCTTTAAGAAGCATTTCCAGATAGTAAATTTATGTGATATAGACAAGCGCTTTGATTCAGGTGAAACAGTAGATGAAGTTTCACTCTTTGATAAGGGTCTTATAAAGGGAAGAAAAAAAAGCGGGACTTTTGTCCCAGATTTTCCGGTTAAAATTCTGGGTAATGGGGATTTAACCAAAAAGCTCATATTCAGGATTGAGGCAGTTTCCGCCTCGGTAATGGAAAAAATAAAAAAGTCAGGCGGGGAATTGGTGCAAGTGCGACCCGGAGGGACGCATGGCTAATCCATTAGTTGGTATTTTCAGAGTAAAAGAACTTCGTGAGCGTATCTTTTTCACTTCCTTGATGCTGATAGTATTCAGGCTCGGCGCGTTTATTCCGATACCGGGGATTAATGCCCAGGTATTGAACAGTTATTTTGATTCAATGCGGAATCAGAGCGGTTCAAGAAATGCCATTGTTGATTACCTGGATTTCTTCGCGGGCGGCGCTTTTTCCAATTTCTCGGTGTTCATGCTGGGAATAATGCCCTATATTTCCATGTCGATCATCATGCAGCTCCTTCTTATTGTCTTCCCGAAATTGAAGAAGATTTCCCAGGAAGAGGGAGGGAGAAAAAAGATTCAGGCTTATCAGAGGATAGGAACCGTAGGAGTCTGCCTGATTCAGTCTTTCGCCGTTACCCAATATGCCCAGAGCATTTCACGGCATGTGGAGAATCTTCTTTCCATAAATTTGCTTCCTTTTACCCTGCTTGCCATGCTCACAGTTACCACAGGAACCATGTTTCTCATGTGGGTGGGCGAGCAAATAACCAAGCGGGGAATCGGCAACGGCATTTCGCTTCTTATTTTCGCTGGTATAGTAGCCAGGCTGCCACATGGATTGTGGGAATTAATCGGCAGAGTCAGAAACGGGGACCTTAACCTGGTTTTTGTCGTTGTGGTATTTGCCATGTTTGTGGCTGTAGTAACACTGGTCGTTTATGAGCAACAAGGGCAAAGGAAAATCCCGGTAAATTACGCAAAACGGATCGTCGGTCGTAAAATGTACGGCGGCGCTCCAAACGCTTTTATTCCTTTCAAGATAAATCCGTCCGGGGTTATTCCGGTTATATTTGCTTCATCCATTCTAACTTTCCCTCTCCAGATAGCCCAGACAATCGGTGAAAGTGTGACCTGGCTGAACGCGGTTTCCCGGGCTTTGACTCCCAACGGTACCCTGTACAATATTCTCTATGTTCTCTTGATTGTATTCTTTGCCTATTTTTATACCCAGGTAACCTTAAACCCAATTGAGATTGCCAAAAATATTCGGGAGAACGGAGGTTCCATTCCGGGAATACGATCGGAAAAAATAGAAGAATACCTTACCAAAATTCTTAATCGTATTGTGCTGCCTGGTTCTCTTTACCTGGCAGGAATCGCAGTTTTGCCGAGCCTGATTCAGTATATTTTCAAATTTCCCACTTCCATCTCTTACCTTATGGGGGGCACTTCTTTATTGATTATGGTGGGAGTCGATCTTGATACCATGAGCCAGATAGAGGGGCTTTTGAAAATGCATCACCATGACGGATTGACCAGGAAAGGACGGCTGAGAGGTCGTAATTTATGATAAAGCCATTTTTTGGGCAATGGCCAAAAATAGCTCGTTGACCTATTGGTCCAATTTTGTTTTAATTGTAGGGCTTTTTTT
>JAIRRF010000102.1 GCA_031256115.1 Treponema sp. | reverse complement strand
AAGGTCGGTGGTGGTCATACCTCAGATTAAACGGCCCGATTCGCCGAACCGGGGGCCCGAGGGAACCCTCACTTTTACCTATTATGCCCCATCAGGGGAAACTGTAACGGTGGCGGGATCCTTTAACCGCTGGGATCCCTTTATGTATCAACTCAAAGAAACCAGTCCAGGACGCTATACCCTTTCACTTCCCCTGCCTCCGGGGACTTACCAATACACTTTTTTCCATCGGGGCGAACGACGTCTCGATCCCAACAATTCCCGCAGGGTTTATACCAGGGATGGTAAGGCCGCCAACGAAGCCGTAGTTAAGTAGAGGCTGTCTGGGTTACGGTAAATTGTCTGCCAGATATTTTATGGCAGATTTAAGCAGTTCTTCATCAATATTATTGGCTGGCTGGTACTTTTCTTTGGGGATTATACCGTCTACTTCATAACAGTTTCCGAACATGTCCGTTATTTTCTGAAACGATATCGAATAATACCAGCCGTTTACCATGGAACGCTCCAGACGTCCCGACAGGGCCCCGGTTGTTCGAATTCCCACATGAGTTATGTGTTTATGTGTCCGCAAAGCCATTGTAAACCATTCCGCCATGGAACCTGTTCCTTCGTTGGTTAACAGCGCAACAGGTTTGGTATACCTTGTTCCGGCGGGCCTTATCGTAGATATTATGGGGGCGGAAAAATCATTGAGGCCGGGTCCGTTTTTTACGCTTTCCTTCATATAGTCTGTTTGTACAGAAGTAAAACGGGCGGCGATATATTCTCCGTTCGCCGGCGATCCGCCCCCATTATAGCGAATATCAATAACCATTGCATCGGTATCTGCAAGGGCTCCGACAATGCTGTCTATCGCCTTTGCCCAATTCTGGACACCGTAACTTGAACTGGTTCTGTCAGTAAATGATGCAATATAAATGTAACCAATATTATATCCGGAAGAAAGACCCGGTTTAACCCTGCCGTATATTAAATTAACCGCTGAAGCCCATTCTCCCAAATTAGATATTACAATGTTGCGGAAGTTTGATGGTTCTGTCTTTACTTTGGTGCTGTAGGAAGATTTGCCCGGAGCATGCAGGCTGACATGCGGATCATCCAGTTCATTCAGCATATCCGCACACGTATCAAAAAGCGCTTTATTGACATTGGTTGATGAATTTAATCTATATTGCAAAATCGTTCTGTACCCGGTCTTGTTCTGATTGCCGTTTAACACCTCCTCCCAATTGTTGTAGCCATTGTTGGGCATTCTTTTGTCTAAATACGCATGGATTTCGTTAAAATCCTTCCAGAGCGTGTATAAAACTCCCTGCGGGCTGGTATCGGGATCAGGCCCCAGAAAAACATGGCAGGCGGACAATAGCCCAATTATCCATATGCTTACCGGTACAATCGGTCTCATACTTTCTCCTAAAAGGTAAAAGCAATCCCGGTATTTAAGCGAAATGCAGCGTCCTTTCTCGGTTCCGGAAAACTAATCCGGGAAAGTTCAAATCCAAAACCAAAATTAAGGGAAAGCAATGTGTTAATGCTGTGATGATATTTAAAATCACCAAAAACAGCCTGGTAATTATGAAGGCTGATAATTCTGTTGTCAGTATCCCAGGGGGAATTATAGAGCGCAGCATATGGGGGGCGAGCCGCATACCCCAACAGGGGAAACCCCATGGAATAGACAAGCATATTTTCTTTATTGATGATCCATTTTTGGCTTGCGTGTATACTATGCGAAACTAAAGCGGTTAAATTAAAATAATTCGTTTGCACCAAATGGGAGGTATATAGATCCCCCCGGAATGATCCGCCCAGATATCCCGGAAAAGTATCTGATCCCCATAAACGGTAATCCAGAGCATATTGAAAATATACTCTGGTGAAAGTAGATTCCTTCTGATAGTATGTAAAAAGACGGTAATCATCATGAACTTCGTCTAAAAGCGGATCGGCCGGAATTGCTGCAATAGTCCCGCTGAAATAGCCAAAATTGAACGAATGAAAAAAATTGCTCTTTTCGATATTGCCGTCGATTAAAAAAGTAAAAGTATCAATGTATTTATTAAGGGGCAAATCTGTTTCATCCCGGTATCCGGCGAATGTGTAACCCAGACCGGTTCCTATTCTGTAAGTTGTCTTTTCAGAGGGCTGCGCTCCGGCTTGTTCAGAATAAATGAACGCAAAAATGAGTATCAAAAAAAGTTTTCCTGTCAAACTGCCGTATTTTTTTTGCATACCTTGAACATTATACATTAACTTCCCGTATAGTCTCCCAGCACCGCCTGTATCCAGGAATAGGTCTCTTCCGGAAATTGTTTCTGGGCTTCAAGAAATTCCAAAAGCGCTTCTCTTGGTTTTCCCTGAAAATAGAGTATTTGTCCCAGGTAAAACCGTGCTTTGGCCCGGTTTTGTACAGTCCCGGGAAGATCCAGAAAAAGACGAAATTCATCTTCGGCTTTGCTCCATTCCTTAAGGGAAAAAAATCCCTGTACAATTGAACGAAGTTGATATTCTTCCCCAACACCGCCCCTTATGCGATCTTCAGGAAAGAACATCACTTCTGTTCTGGTTAAATTCCCTTCCCGTAATTCCTGGCTATACCCGGCATTATCCCGGTTTTCTATTGAAGAAGAAAAACCCAACTCCGGAAGAGGCAGACCCCGCAAGCTGTGGCGGGAACCGGGAATCTGTACTGCTCCGGTTATATTGTGCCCGGGTCTTATGCTAAAAAAACCTGCGCCCAGATCCTCTTCGTATATCAGCGCATAATAGTAGGTAATTCCCGGAACGGGATAATCAATTACAGGGGAACTTACGTTATGTTTTATGATCAGGGCGGATAGAAGATCCTCCTGCCTGATAATTGGACTTATACTTCGGTAAAGAATAAGGTTTTTTCCTTTATCTTCTCCGGAAAAGCTTAAAATAACCCGGTCTCCTTCTATTTTGACATTTATCCTCTCAATTCCCCCCCTATAAGCCTGACCCGAAGCCAGGGACGGTACAGAACCGGAGGCGCTTTCAGATGCACCGGGGGCATCCATAAGCCCAAAAACATTTTCCGGACCCACGGTAATGCTGATCATATTTGTAAATGGCATGGGAAGAAGGTATTTCCGGCCCCATTCATCGCTGGCAACCACATAGTAGTAAATAACCCCTGGTTTTTCGGCTTCGTCCGGATGGAATTCCTCACCATAGCTTACTTCTTTTGGGACAGGAAAAACCGAAAGATCCTGGAAAGGAATCTCAGAACGGTAAACAAAGACCGAGCCCTTGATATCAGGAGTATCTTTCCATGTAAGACGGATAAAGTTATTCCGGATTTCAACATCTATCTGAGAAACATAAGGAAAAAAAACCCCCGATGTTTCCTGACCCTGTGAACTAAGAATACAGACTAAACTAAAAATCCCTATTAAAAAGAATTTTCTAATCATACTTATATAATAATCGAAAAAAACGACCGGATCCAGAACTTTTGGGTTAACTTTGCAATGCTAGTTTTTTTAATTCAATTTTAATAAAAAACACTTGTGTTTTCAATATAATGCAGATAGGATACTGAAATAGGGCAGAATGGCCGATAATTGTATATGGACTATTGTTTTTTCCGCCGAATGTCCCTTTACGGAGTTTTGTTTTTTTTTCTTGCCGGATTAGGTTTTACCGAAGAAACGATCCATGTGATCCAGCAGGGAGAAACCATCTACTCCATAGCACGAATGTATGGAGTAAATGTCCAGGAGGTTTTAAACCATAATAAAATAAACGATTCCCGGACTGTTCAGGCAGGGACGCGAATCCGTATCCCCGGTACTGCCAGCAGCGGAACAACCGCTATTACATCAGTTCCTGTGCAGATTTATGACGAATACCGGGTGGAACGGAGCGATACTTTATACAGTTTGGCCCGGCGTTTTGGTATTAGCCTTGCAGGATTGCTCGATATGAACGGCTTTGCCCCCGACTATGTGATAAAGGCGGGGGAAAAAATCCGGGTCCCCGCCCAGGGATTTAATCCGACAGGAGCTACAATAGGACGAGAAACTCAGGCTGCATCCGGCACCCGAAATGCCCCGGCTGTGCCAAATTCTCCTGCCGTGACGGTAAATACTTCGGCTAAACCGGATTCTGCTGTTAAATGGCCTGTTATGGCAAAGGAAATAGCGTATATAACCGGAAAATTGTACGGTGTACAGGTTACCGGTGAACAGAAAGAAGGGGTAAAAAGCCTGACCGGAGGGACAGTTGTATCGGCCCAGCCTTACCGGGGTTTTGGCAGAGTGGCCATTGTTCAGGCAACAGGGGGGTATTTATATGTATACGGCGGCTGCGAAACCCTGTCGGTAAAGGAAGGCGACAAGGTTGTTTCGGGAACTGAATTGGGAAAACTGGGAATGGATTCAAAATCATCAAAATCCCAGCTTTTTTTCTTTGTTTATAAGGGTAATACTCCGGTGGATCCCGCAAAAGCTCCCAGAGCCTAAAAAACTTTTTAAAATAAGTAACCGTTATGCAGAAACAGGTGTTTCTTAACGGGCAATAAAAAAATGTTAAAAAAGGG
>JAIRRF010000063.1 GCA_031256115.1 Treponema sp. | reverse complement strand
GTACTTCTTTGACAAAAGAACGTGATCAGCCGCTTTCCTATATTGGAAAATGGCATTTTTCTATTGATGGCAATCGTAGAATTACTATAACTTTCATTACAAATGGTATTGGTTTTTATGGAATGTACATTGGTAATAATTTAGTTGAAGGTAGTGGGCCCTTTACCTACACAGCAACAAATGCTTCAATTACAGTTAGCAGCCCTAATAGTCCAAATATAACCATGCCATACCGGCTCACGGCTGATCAAAATGGTTTGTATCTGGATAATTTTTTTGGATCATCCCAAACGTTTATGGGGACACGATAAAGAATATTAATATTTGATAATTACATCTGGGAACTTCTAAAAACCTATTTTACCATGTATACCCCAATTTACCGCATTGAACCTGCTATATAATTTGAATTATGAGTTGTGGCGGTGGGGTTGAGTTCCCTGATCAGTTCATTTCGGCGTGCGTAAATAAAAGTGACGCCAAAAAGCGTCCGTCAGGAAAAGTCACGACCGGCATGGACTAAGCGGGGAACTCAGCCCCACCGCCATTATTTATATTGTTTGCTTGTATGGGTGGCTCAGTGGTAAATTGGGGTTTTATTTCGAATGAATTATGTGATATTGCAGGTTTTCTGTTGGTGTTATATATTTTCATATGGAAAAACTAAGGATCCTTCTTCCCAAGGGCCGTATCTTCGATAATGTTTTTCGGCTCTTTCTGGATGCGGGATTTCCCCTTTCCGTTCCGGAAAGAACCTACAGGCCGCAAACCTCCGCGGACTGGCTGGATATTAAGATTATGAAACCCCAGAATGTGGGGGAACTTTTGGAACTGGGAAGTCATGATGCGGGCTTTACCGGCATAGACTGGATCAGGGAAAGCCAGGCCGATGTGGTAGAAGTAATGGATCTGGGTTTTGACCATGTCCGCATTGTGGCGGCGGTTCCCCAGGAACTGGACGATGCCGCTCTTAAACAAAAATGCCTGGTGGCGGCCACCGAATATGTAAAAATCGCCGGGGACTGGCTGGACAGGGAAGCTTACCGTTACCGGATTCTCCGCACCTACGGCGCCACTGAAGTATTTCCCCCGGACGATGCAGACATGATCATCGACAATACTTCCACCGGCCAGACCCTTAAGGATAACGGCCTTCGAATTGTTGCCGACCTTATGGAATCGACCACCCGTTTTGTTGCCTCCAGGGCGGCCATGGCGGACAGTGAAAAACGGAGCCGCATCGAAGAACTTGCCATGCTCTTCCGGGCAGTACTGGACGGCAGGGAACGGGTAATGCTGGAAATGAACCTGCCCAAAAACGGCTTCGAAGAAATAGCCGCATCCCTTCCGGCCATGCGGAGTCCTACGGTTTCTCCCCTCTACGGAGACCGGGGTTATGCGGTAAAGATTGCGGTTAAGAAAAGCGAAATCCCCGATTTGATACCCCGGTTAAAAAAACTCGGCGCCGCGGATATTGTAGAATACGATCTCAGAAAGGTTGTACCCTAAGTTATTTTCCGCGCCGATCTTTCGAACGCCGTTCTCCCGTACGCAAAAGTCTGGCTGCCACCTCCGGGTTAGGAGCGTTGTATATGGCTTTCCGTGTGGGTTCATCCGCAAAGATAGTAGCAATGGAAGCCAGTAACTGAAGGTGAAGGTAAGGAGAATTATTTTTCTTGGGGATAACCGAAAGGACAAAAAGCCATGTTCTTTTTCCGTCAGGAGCTTTTAAGTCAATGCCTTCTTTTTTAATGCCGGCAGCCACGGTCAAAACATCAATCCCGTCTGTTTTGGCATGCGGCAGGGCAATGCCGTGTTCCATTACTGTACTCATAACTTTTTCCCGTTCCAGTATATCGTTAAGAACCAAATCCCTGCTCAGAAGCTTGCCCTGGGCATTCAATAGGTCAACCAGTTCTCCGGCAATCTCCTCTTCGGTTTCGCCTTTGAGCGCAATGGAAAAACATTCGGAAGTAATAAGAGTAAGCAGATCCTCCCTGGTCATGCCGTCTCCCTCCGAAAGAATCGTTTTTAAAGCGAAGGGGTCAGAAGAATCCTTAAGCTTTTGAATTGCAATTGACAGTTCCACAACCACCTCGTAGACTGCCCGCTTTACAAAAGGCATATTTGCCCTGGCGGTTTCTATGGTAACCACATTGTCATTCTCGCTGATGGAAAGGACAACATTGTCCTTACGGGCCTGTGAAAGCCCTTCATCAATATTCATTACCTGGATAAAAAAACCTTCTTTTCTAAGGTCGTCCAGCAATTTGTTTATAACCAGGTCGGCAATTTCCCTGGAAGAAAATTCCCAGTCCATTGACGCCGAGTCGCCGCCTTTAACCGGGTTACGGGTACCGGAACCGGCAAGTTTTAATGAAGCAGTCAACAGTGGAGGCGCAGCCAATGTGGTGATCAGGGTCATTAAAATAACCACAGCGAAAAGCTGCTCATTAATAATTCCCGATGAAATACCGATACCGGCAATAATAAGGGCAACTTCGCCCCGGGGAACCATGCCGGCGCCTATACGGAAAGCGCCTTTGCCGTTAAATCCCAGAAGCAGCGCGGGGCCGCCGCAGCCTATCACTTTTGAAACAACAGCCACACCGGTGTAAATAGCTCCGATAAAAAGTACAGTCGGCGAAATAATTTCCCGGATATTCACCATCATACCCATGACCGCAAAAAAAACCGGTACAAAGAATTCATAGACCCCGCGGATCCGTTCCTGAATCACAATCGCTATATCAGTCTTTGAAAGAGAAAGCCCCGCAATGTATGCGCCGATGATCATGGCCAATCCCTGTTTTTCAAAAACACCCGCAAGAATCAACGCAATACCCAGGGCCAAAACAGAAAAGTCAGATTCATTCCTGAACAGCTTAAGGAACCCCGCTAATTTTTTGGAAAATGCCAGCCCCAGGGCGGTAAAACCCAGCCAAATGCCAAAGGCCTTGCCGGCAATAGCCAGAATCGCATAAGCTTTTAAACCTTCCGTATTATCCTGACTGCCCGTGAGTAATGCAACAATCCCCAGTACAATTGCCAGGGCAATGATACCCAGCACGTCGTCGAAAACTGCCGCGGCCAGAATAGTTACCCCCTCGGGAGAATCCATCTTTTTTTGGTCCGACAGGATCCGGGCGGTAATGCCTACCGATGTAGCTGTGGAAAGTATGCCAAAAAAGAGACATCTGGGATCCGTAAAGGAAGCATTCAATAAAACGGCTCCTGCCAAATTACCTGCGGTAAAAGAAACAACAACTCCCCCGATTCCGATAATGCCTCCAACCATGGAATAACGCAGGAAAAGACCTATATCAGTTTCAAGCCCGGATGCAAAAAGCAGGATAATGGAAGCAATTGTAGCAATCGCATATAATTCGTTGCTGACTGCCAGGGATCCTTCGGCAAGCGCGAAAATACCGTGGGGGAACCCCGGCAGATGAATGCTTCCAAAGGCATAGGGCCCGATAATAATCCCTGTTATGAGTTCACCTAAAACCTGGGGCATCCCTATTTTCTTTGCTACCCTGCCGAAAAACCGGGCTGCAAAAATAATTATCCCCACCTGAAGAGTTAAAATACCTGCTAAACTGCTTATTGATTCTGACTCCATAGTCACATTCCCCAAAACTTGCCTGTAAAACTGATGTTTTCAGAAATTCAACAATGATTGTTCCAGAGTTTCTTTTTCTGCACCGGGAAAGGAAATAAATTCCAGTGAGATTATCTTTCCGGCCTGCCGTAACATACAGGCCGGTGAAAGAATTTCCTTTCCTGCCCGGAGGGAACAATTCATAATTTTAATATCGATATTCAGCCTGTCCATTATACCATTCCTGTCCGGTTCAAAAGTAAGCCCCATGGATGTAATGGTTTTTACCGTGCCGGTAATTAGTCTTTCGTCTATGGGGTGGGAAAAGACAAAAGCAAAGGGTTTTTTGTTTTCTGCAGCCGGTAAAGCACGGTAGAGCAGGGTTTTGATCTTTTCCAAATCCGGAGAATTTTCCAGAGATTCCAAAAACAGGCCGTTTACCTCCAGGGCCTTTGCCTTATTTGCCTCCTCTTCGGGAAAATTTTCTCCTTTAAGGATCACAATGGAACATTTATTCCTGGGCCGTTCGGTGCGGACAAAACGGACCATGGTTTTCCAATGCCGGGGAAAATCCTTTGCGCTGATAATTATCCCCATAGGATCAATTTCATCCACATTGTCCATGGCCTTTAGGACATGATGATACCGGATAAGCTGAAAACCCATTGGCTTAAAAAAGAGCGATATTATGTCGTAGGTTTTATCCGAACCCAGTACCAAAAGCAGTTTCATTCAGTTCCCAGCCTGACAGGAGTATAACTCTGGACGGTCCAAATATCATCCTTTCTGCGAAGAGTATAGGTATAACGCCTTCTTTCGGTAATTCTTCCAATCCTGAACCATTGGGTAACAACAACGGTAGCTGTATTTCCGTTATGGGAAGTGTTTTCTATCCTGTAGTCCGAGGGAATAAGGGCAATGTCTTCATCGGCCAGGGGATTTTTTAAATCTTCCCTGTATTTTGCCATCATTCTTAGCCGTCCATCTTCGGATTCCGCAAGCCAGACCCGGCGCCGGACCGCATCGTCGGTGATCAACGCTTCCAGATCCAAGTAGAGGAAGAATCTTTCCCATTGGGATTTCTGCAAAGCCGTTAGCATATAGTCAACAACATCGTCCGGGGGGAGTTTTTGCCGTACCAGTACCGCCCCGGTTTCCACATCCATCTGGAAGGGGATACCGTCGGGGCCGGGCAGAGCTGGCGGACGAAGATTCAGGTTAAGCCGGTTGGAAACCAAGGGAGAGCCCTGGGGGGAAGAAACTGAATTCCCCCGGAATAATTCAGGAAAGATCCTTGCCTGGACCACAAAAGATCCAGCATCCCGAAGGAAAGCATAATTCCGGATATCTTCTACAAAGGAAAAAGATTCTCCGGGCTCCACCACAATATCCCTGAAATATACATTGCGGCTTTCGCTGCGTTTGCGGATAATATAGTCCGAGGGAGGCAGACTCTGGTTAGCCAGGTTCCTGATATCAAAATCAACGGAAAAAACCCTTTCATCGGCCAGCTTAAACCGGTAAACGGAGGGGCCCCGGTTGGTCATGGTTACCTGGACATAAATTGGTTCCCCGGATGAGCCGGAAATATGGTATACCTTTTTATCATAGAACTGGATGGAAAAGTTAATTTCCTGTGCGGCGGCGGAAACTGCACATATAATTAAAACCAAAAAAGCTAATTTTTTCACCTTTTAACTCCTGTTCATAAGAGACATTTCTATTATATAGTTATCGGTAAACCGGGCCAAAGACCTTATGAATAACAATCCAAACAACCCAATAATGGACGCAGTCCGCCGCGACCCTGCGGTTGCCGTTTTTCTGGAGCAGTTAAAATACAGTAATAATCGAAGCCCGGAAAATCTTTTTCCTTTGGAAATTGAAGGCCCGGAAGAAGCCGCCCGGGCAATTATTTTATCCCTAATCAGGACAGAATTTGAGAAAACGCCGATCCTGGCGGTGGTTCCCACTGAAAGGGAAGCAGAAGACCTTGCGGGAGATGTAAAAACAATCCTGTCAAGGTCCGGGTTAGCCATTTATGACGGTCAGAGCCTCCAAATCCTTCCCTGGTGGGGAACCCTTCCCTACCGGGACGGATCGCCTTTATCAACGGTTTTTGGAGAACGTACAGGGGTTTTAACGAAGTTAATAAACGGTTCCCCCCTTATAATTGTACCGGAAAGGGCTTTTTTGACTCCCCTGCCGCCGCCGGATTATTTTCGCAGGTTGCTAATTACCCTGAAAACGGGGGATACCGTTGATACCACGGCTTTAGCTTCTGCCCTGACAGACCGGGGATACACAAGAGTACCCCGGGTCCAGCTTCAGGGGGAATTTACCCTTAGAGGGGAAGTCCTGGATATTTTAATGGGTCCAGGCGAAGAAGCCTACCGTATAGTTCTGGATTTTGACCGGGTGGAATCAATAAAATGTTTTGATCCCCTGGATTCCAGCCAAAGTTCCGTAAAAGTAAAACTCTCTTCAATAATAATCCGGCCCCAAAAAGAAGTGATCTGGAATAACGATACTCTTTCTGTTCTACAAAAAAACCTGATGGAGTTGCCGGAATTTATCCGGTGTAAACCGGAAGGAATCGTTAAGCTGCTGGAATCATTAAAACACCTGGGAACCCTGTCCGGAGAAGAACTACTTTTTCCCCTGGCTTTCGGAAATATGCATACTATCCTCGATTATCTTCCCCCGGAAAGCATGGTTTTTTTTATTGACCGGGAAAGAATGGTAAATGCCCAGGAATCGCTGGAAACCGAGTACCGGAGTCTTTTCCGCGAAGCACAACGTGCGGCAGAGCGGGCATCCCGGCAGGCGGCTGAGCGCTCAGAGCAGGAAAAACCTGTCCCGGCTCCGGAACGGATATTCCTTTCTTTTAACCGGATGTCCCTCCTTTCGGAGGAAAGATTTCGCTGTTTTTCCTTTATGGCTATCCGCAATGAAGGAAAGAACCGTATCCGGATCCCCTGCGATCCTCCCCGGAGCTTTTTCGGCAACCTGAATTATCTTCGGGAGGAATTTACTTCTCTCACTGCTCAGGGCTGGACTATCACCGTAGCGGCGGAGTCGGAAGTTCAGGCAGAACGGATTAAGCAGCTTCTGGAATTGAAAAACGAAAAAAGCCCAAGACCACAGATGATGGTCATTAACTATCCCTTAAGCAGTGGTTTTTCCTTTCCCGGTATCAAGTTGATGGTAGTCCAGGAAAATGAAATATTCGGACGCCGTCGGCGTATCCCCCGTTCTCTTAACCGGGTAAAGAGCAGCCCCATTGATACTTTTGTGGAACTAAATCCCGGGGATTATGTGGTTCATATTAATTACGGCATCGGTCATTTTAAGGGAATCGAGCGTATCCATGTCCTGGGCCACGAGCGGGATTACGTGAAAATTGAATACCAGGACGATGAGGCAGTTCTTGTTCCCATTGAACAGGTAAACCTGGTCCAACGCTATATCGGCAGCGACGGTGATGCGCCCCGGCTGGACAAGTTAGGTTCCAGAAGCTGGGAAAGCCGCAAAAGCCGTGTTAAAAAAGCTGTGGAAGACATAGCGGATGAATTAATCCTCCTCTATTCGAAGCGGAAAGCTGCTCCGGGTTTTGCTTTCTCCAAAGACAGCGAATGGCAGCTCCTGTTCGAAGCGTCTTTTCCCTTTGATGAAACAGAAGATCAGCTTCGCTGTGTAGATGAAATCAAAACGGATATGGAAAGCCCCCACCCCATGGACCGGCTGGTTTGCGGCGATGTGGGTTACGGCAAAACCGAAGTGGCGGTCAGGGCATGTTTTAAAGCGGTAATGGGCGGAAAACAGGCGGCATTTCTAGCGCCGACTACGATTTTGGCGGAACAGCATTACGATAATTTCCAGGAACGATTCAGCCAATTTCCTGTAAAAATAGCCATGCTTTCCCGTTTTGTCAAACCTGCCGCGGCAAAGCGCAGCCTGGCAGCGTTGGTAAAGGGGGAAATAGATATTCTGGTGGGTACCCACCGGATTATTCAAAAGGACGTTGTTTTTAAAAATCTGGGGCTTTTGGTGGTGGACGAAGAACAGCGGTTTGGAGTAAAAGACAAGGAACGGCTTAAGGAATTAAAAACCAATGTGGACTGTCTTACACTAAGTGCAACCCCCATACCGCGGACTTTGCATATGAGTCTGCTAAAAATCCGGGACATGAGCCTTTTAGCCACGCCGCCCCAAAACCGGCGGCCAATTGAAACAATCATCGGGGAGTATGACGATGAAAAAATTGCCGGGGCGATCCGGGCGGAGGTTGAAAGGGGCGGGCAGGTGTTCTTTCTTCACAACCGGATAGGAACCTTGAAAGAAACCCGGATTAAACTGGAACAACTGGTGCCGGAGATGACCATTGAAACCGCCCATGGACAGATGGAATCCAGTGAACTGGAAGATGTAATGCGCCGCTTTGTCCACGGAGGTTTTCATGTGCTTTTGTCCACGACGATTATCGAAAACGGCATCGACATTCCCAATGTAAATACTATCATTATTGACCGGGCGGACATGTACGGAATCTCCCAGCTTTACCAACTCCGGGGCAGGGTCGGCCGTTCGGACAGGATTGCCTATGCTTATCTTTACTACCCCCGGAACAGGGCACTGTCGGAAATTGCCATTAAACGGCTCCAGGTAATTTCTGATTTTACCGAACTGGGATCGGGTTTTAAAATTGCCATGAAGGATATGGAAATCCGCGGAGCGGGAAATCTTTTAGGCAGGGAACAAAGCGGGGATATTTATTCCGTTGGTTTTGATCTTTACCTTAAACTTTTGGACGAGGCGGTTCAAAAATTAACCAACGAAAACTACGAAGCGGAAACAGAAACCCTTCTGGAACTAGAATACTCCGGGTTTATCCCGGAAAAATACATAGACGGCCAGCAGGAGAAAATGGAAATATACAAGAAGATTGCCGCCGTCAAAACCAGAGAAGACCTTGACAGCCTGCATGCCGAAATGACGGATCGCTTTGGCACGCCCCCGGACGAAGCGGCCAGCCTGCTTTCACTGGCGGAGATTAGGATCATCTGCCGGGATTTGGCGGTTTCTTCTTTGAAAGAAAAAAGCGGCATGGTAAAGGTCAGCTTTGCCAGAGTATCCAAAATACATGTAGACCGGCTTCTGCGGCTGATTAAGGAAAGCGCTGGCCGGGTAAAACTTGATCCCAAAGAACCAAATGTGATTTTGTTAAAAACCGGAACCATAGGCCTGAAGGAAAAAAGCGAATTTATCCGGGAAAAGCTGCAAGCTATTGCCGGATAAAAACTTCTATAAATACCGCAGTTATATCCGGGTTTTCCTAATCATCAGGGAACACCCGGATGCCTATGCGGTAAATAACCGTTTCTATACCCAGTAATAACCAAAACTTACTACATTGAATGTATTGGTGGTAATGTTACCACACCGGTGGGGGGAGGGTTGCCCATGAAGACCATTTTGGCGTGATACAGGAAATCCCATGCCAAAGCATGCGTCAAAAAACGCCACGACCAACCATGGTCTGAATGGGCGTTCCTTCCCCCACCGGTATGTGATAATTATTATCAATGCATTCATTGCGGTAAATTGGGGTTTAGCCCCTATTCTTCCCGGACTATGATATCCCTGAATCCGGCTGATTCAACACGTTCAGTGACCATTTTAAGATCTTCCTGTTTTATACGTTTTAAAACCACCCGGCAATAATCGCCGTAAGGTTCATAGTCAGGATTAAGCCCGGCCATTTTTAGTTTATCAAAGACATCCATCGCATTTTGAGGCTGTTTATAGGCCCCCACCTGTATCCTGTATATTTTATTTACATCTAAAAGAATAGACGGTTGGTTGAACATTTCTGACGGATACAATACCTGTGCCGAAGATTGAGTCAGCGGTTGGGCAGAAGGAATGGGCGATTGAGGCGCAGTATTCTGAACCGCAGCAGAACCCTGGGCAGACCTAGCAGGCAGGGCTACTTCATCAAGGCTTTCCATG
>JAIRRF010000276.1 GCA_031256115.1 Treponema sp. | reverse complement strand
ACCACCATGCTTCGTCCTGGAACTTCGTAGGCCATTGGATTATCCAGTACCACTTCGCTTCCCGGAGTCATAATGTCGTTAGGTGAAGGAAGACTGGTGTCAACCGCTCTGACCCATTTTTTTCCATCCAGGGGACTACAGACTTTAAATTTTACCGTTTTGTCTCCACTGTTAAACATGATGAAAAAGTCATTGTCGTCCTTGTCGGCCAGGATATCAGCCTTACTGCCATCCATCCTTAGGGCAAGGCATACGCCGATTTTTTCCCAATCAGGGGTTTCACCGTATTCGTCAAACCAGCTTATGTCCGGAATGGCGTTGTAATTTCCCTGCCTTCCGGTGTAGAACTCTGGCCGCATAAAACCCTGATGGCGCAGACGGAAAGCGATCATTTCCTTTACAAAACGGTAATAAGCTTTATTTTTTTCCAGAAATGACCAGTCGTACCACGATATCTCATCATCATGGCAGTAAGCGTTATTGTTTCCGCCCTGGGTGCGGCCAATTTCATCTCCTCCAAGGATCATGGGGGTACCCAGAGAAACCATCATGGAAGCGATAAAATTTTTCATCTGCTTTAAACGGAATATTTCAATCTTCTCATTTGTGGTGGGACCTTCTACGCCGTAGTTGGCGCTGTTGTTGTTATCACCTCCGTCCCGGTTTCTTTCGCCGTTTTCGTCGTTGTGCTTTGTTTCGTATGATACCAGATCCCGCAGGGTGAATCCGTCGTGGCTGGTGACGAAGTTTACCGAGTGGAAGGGTTTGCGGCCGTCTCTTAAATAAAGGTCCGAGCTGCCGGAAAGTCTTGTTGCGAGATACCTGGTTAGTTTCATATCACCACGCCAATACCGGCGTAAGTCGTCTCTGAAACGGTCATTCCATTCCGCCCAGCGGCCGCCGGGAAACCAGCCCACCTGGTATGCACCGCCGGCATCCCATGCTTCTGCGATTATTTTTGTACTGCTTAAAACCGGGTCTTCCGCAATGCGCTGCAGTACCGGTGGATTTTCCATAAGACGGCCATGCTCATCCCGGCCAAGTATGGAACCAAGGTCGAATCGGAAACCATCCACATGCATTTCCAGTACCCAATACCTGAGGCAGTCCAGAATAAAAGATCGAACTACAGGGTGGTTGCAGTTTACCGTGTTGCCGCAGCCGGAGTAATTTTTATAGTACCGCTGGTTTTCATCCAGC
This sequence comes from Treponema sp., assembly GCA_031256115.1. Lineage (GTDB taxonomy): Bacteria > Spirochaetota > Spirochaetia > Treponematales > Breznakiellaceae > WRIV01. Next base: position 2,253 of record JAIRRF010000276.1, on the reverse strand, counting down.
GTGTAGTAGATGGGATTGTCCAGACCCCTGAAGGAAAAAGTTGGCCCCAGTTCGCTGCCTTCTGCGGTATGGTTAAAAACAATATCAAGAATTACCTCAAGCCCTTCCTTGTGAAGCTCCCTGACCATTTCCTTGAATTCCCGCACATGACCGCCGGGACTGCGATCCTGTGCGTAGGAACCCTTTGGGGAAAAAAAAGCAACTGTCGAATAACCCCAATAATTTACCAGCCGCTTTCCGTTCCGGGGATTTATTCCGGACAGTTCATTTTCGTTGAATTCCTGTATTGGAAGGAATTCCAGGCTGGTTACACCTAGATCTTTAAGATATGGTATTTTTTCAATTACCCCTTTATAGGTTCCCGGAGCGGAAACGCCTGAATTGTGATGCCTGGTAAAGCCTTTCACATGGGTTTCATAGAGGACGCTGAAACGCAGGGGATAATTCAGGGGTAGATCTCCCTGCCAGTCAAAATCGTCATCCACCACATAGCACCTTGGAGTGGCAAACAAATCATCTTTGTATGAATAGGAAAGATCCTTCGAATCTGCATAGTGATCATAGCCCAGGCAGTCTTTTAGGTCCCAATTTGACAAATCTGTCAGAGCTTTGGCGTATGGATCGATTAATGTTTTATTTGAATTGAAGCGTAAGCCCTTTTCCGGGATGTATGGCCCTTCGGCACGGTACAAGTAACAGCTAAGCGCCTTGAGACCGGGAATGAAGCAGTGCCAAATATCACCTGTACGGTTGGTTTTGCTGCTTAATTTAATCTCTTGGTAAGGACAATCCGGTTTTTCCGACTCGTAAAGTATGAGAATTACCGCTGCTGCGTGCCGGGAGAATACTGCAAAATTTACACCCTTGTCTGTCAGCGTTGCGCCGAGAGGCAGAGCCTTGCCATTTTCTACGGTAAAGTTACCGAAGGCCATAAATCAAGTATAACACAAATATTTAATGTATCCAGCCCCGAACCCGATATGGAAATCAATCCTTCTTTTTCAAATATGTGCGTAACATTTCCAACACATCGTCAAAGTTGAGTGGTTTTCCTATGTGACCGTTCATGCCGGCTTCAAGACTTTTTTCAACATCTTCCTTGAAAACATTTGCTGTCATTGCAATAATCGGGATTGTTTTAGCTTCCGGAATGTCTAACTCCCTAATCCTGCGCGTTGCTTCCAGTCCATCCATTTCCGGCATTTGCATATCCATGAATATCAAGTCATATTTTTCCGGGGTCAGTGAAAACATTTCCAGCGCTTTTTTGCCGTTTTCCGCGCAATCTATATCCAATGCCATTGGTTCAAGCAGCGCAGTAACAATTTCCCGGTTAATGTCAATATCTTCCGCAAGTAAAATGCAATGTCCCTCGAATGTAACAGTTTTTTCATGTTTGCTTGTTATCTGCTGCCATGATGCACCGAGTATATCGTTTACTACGTCTACAATGTCAGAAGGGAAAAGCGGTTTTGTGAGGAATTTATCGACGCCGGTTCTTTTTGCCTCTTCTTCAATCAAGCTCCATTCCACGGCTGACATCATTACTACGGAAAAATTATCGGTGACGGATTTTTTTGCTTTTAAAGCTTCTGCCAGCTCTAACCCGCTCATGCCAGGCATTTTCCAGTCAATAAAATAAATATCATACCCGTTATTTTCCCGCGAGAGCCGGAGAGCTTCTTCAGCGCTGTTGGCAGTGTCGCAGGGCGCGTCATATCCACACATTATTTCTTTAAAATCCTCCAAAGCGAAGGGGTCATCGTCCACTACCAATATGCGGATTTTGTCCCAATCAGGAATTGTTTTTTTCCTGTCCGGAGCCCGTTTTACCTGTACGGTGAATGTAAATTTAGCGCCCTTGCCAAGTTCGGATTCAATCCAGATTTTGCCGTCCATCATTTCTACAATATTTTTGGATATTGAAAGGCCCAGCCCTGTGCCTCCGAATTTACGGGTTGTGCTGCTTTCGGCCTGTTGGAAGGACTGAAATAGGTGGGATTGTTGTTCGGAGCTTATTCCGATCCCAGAGTCAGTCACTGAAATTTGTATGGTACAGGGGGATCCTGTATCTTCATTGCTTTTGCCGCTTTCTTCTTTTACAAGCCGGGTATCAATGTGTATGGTTCCATGCTCCGGCGTGAATTTGACAGAATTGCTGAGCAGGTTTGTAATGATCTGCGCTAGCCGCTGATCGTCTCCATACAGGGTACTGGGGATTAAATGATCGATGTGAACGGTTAAAATCTGATG
>JAIRRF010000128.1 GCA_031256115.1 Treponema sp. | reverse complement strand
TCCATAATAAGAGATTTCGGGTTCTTCGTCCCAGCGGCCGGTTTCAACACCAACAATTACCGGTTTATTGACTTCTCTTGCATAGGCAATCTCTTTTTTTGCCAGTTCGTGCGCTTTTTCCGCAGAATCCTTATATGCCATAAGAAAAACCCTGTCGGCCTCGGCGAATACGGCTTTATACAGTTCTGTTTTTCTCCCTTTGTAATCAACAGGCATATTAAACCAGCAAGGTATGTCAAAATCTATGGTTGCGCCTTCATAAGCAGAAACCAGTCTGGGCCTGAAAGTGGAGCAAACCCAGACAACAAAATCCATGTAGAGCTGTAAAAAATGTCCCTCATCTTCTGCAAAGGCAGGGTATTCGTGGGGCTCTATATCCATATGCAGGCCGGCAAATCTCCTTCCTGCCGGCGCCGCAGTCTGGTAAGCGATAAACCTGTCCATAACATTGCTGAATGTATCATGATCCGTAATATACCAATATTCATCCATTAAAAGAAAAACCTTTATACCTCTGCTCCCGGCCCTTTCAATGAAAGAACCCACCCTGTTATTAAAATCAGTTGTATAAAAATAGATCTCGTTAATACCGTTTTTCGCCGCAAAATCAAGATACCTGTTCTCATCTCTCGGGGGAACATACCACCACCAGACGCCGAGAACCGCAACACTTTCATTGAGCAGAGGAGTTTCTATGGCGCTGGCACTGTGGGAGCAGCCTGCAAAGCAAAGCAATCCCAGCAGAAAGATATATTGCAGGCTTTTGAATACCTTATTCATTATCATGGCCTTTTTCAGGTTGCGGAGAATTTACGGCGCGTCATGGCGCCCCAGCTGTGTTTGTGCTTTTTGGCCTGGAGAATACCCATCAGGCGAAAATACACCGTCATCTGCCGGTAAAACAGGTTTTCCGCAATACCCAGGAATGTCAGGAGCAGAAACTCCCGTACCAGGAGGGTATTTCTGTATGAAAATTGTTCTACTATCAGCGAACCCATAGATATAATGACGCCAAAAAAAACAGATGCAATAAAGAACAACGCCATCGCTTCAAAGGATATGATGCCAAAATAATATGATGCGGGAACTGTGAAATATCCCAGAGTTTCAACTATGGGCGCTACCATTTCAAACAGGAAAAAGTAAGGCATGCCCAGCAGCCCTACTGCCTTATAACGGGGGTTCAGAAACATCTTCCGGTGACGGCCCATGACATCAATAAGTCCTATCTGCCATCTCCGGCGCTGGCGGTAAAGGACCTTCAGGTCTTCCGGTACCTGGGTCCAGCATATTGGATCCGGCATAAAGAGAACCTTGTATTTGTATTTCTTTTTCAGCATATATTCGTGCAGCTTTATTACCAGCTCCATATCTTCCCCCACCGTTCCGGTGGTGTAGCCGCCTACACTCAAAACATGCTCTTTCTGGAACGCTCCAAAAGCGCCGGAGATGATAAGCAGGGCGTTGGTAGAATTCCACCCCATCCGTCCCACAAGAAAAGCGCGGAAATATTCAACCAACTGGAACTTGGCCCATATTCCCTTTGGAATGCCTATGGACACCACTTCTCCGTTTTCTTCTTTACAGCCATTAACTACACGGACTACCCCTCCTGCGGCAATAGTGTGCTTATCTTCCATAAAAGCAATAGCAAGACGGAGAAGGGCATCGCTCTGCAGAAGAGAATCAGCGTCAACGGACACAAAATAAGGATAGAGGGAAAGATTTATTCCCGCGTTCAGGGCATCCGCCTTACCGCCATTTTCCTTATCTATAAGCTTTAGTCTTGGAATATCGGGGTTGTAATATATTCCACGTACCTTTTTTGAGGGAATTCGTTCACGCAGGGGATAATCAATCTTTTGCAGGGAAAAAGCTTTAATAACGGTTTGGAGGGTATCGTCTTTTGAACCATCGTTTATTACAATTACTTCATACTCCGGATAATGTAAAGTCATCATTGATTTAACGGAATCAACAATGGTATCCTGTTCGTTATATCCGGGCATGAGTACCGACATAGGTATCATATTGGGGGATTCACTCAGCTTCCTGTATTCGATGTTGCGTGTCTTCATTGCATACGAGGCGGAAGAAAAAATGGCGATAATTGTCTGCACTACAAAAATACCGCTCATAACTGTTACATAGACGATAACAAAATGATTAAAAAGCCATATTAATTCATAAAGAATGTAAGTGATCATTATAACCTCATTAATAATCCTTTAACTTTTTGATTGAATCAGCCAGGTCATTTTTACCAACATTTTCCAGAACAGAGACTATGCTGTCAATGCAGTATTTATCGCCCGTATCGGCGGCCAAAATAAAGAGATCGTCGGCGCCGGGGTGTCCGATTAATGCGTTAGCCGCATTTTGTCTGACCCACCATTGCCTGTCATTTAAGGCCCTGAACAGGGCTCTGCTGGACAGCGAATTCTTTATTGGCCCAAGGGCCTTGGCGGCCAAGGAGCGTACTTCCCATTCATTGTCCTGCAGCAATACCTTTATTAATTCTTTTTCCGGGGCCTCGGCACCCAGAGTAGAAAGTCCCCGCAAGACCGATGTTCTGACTCCCTTATCTTCGTGGTCCAGCAATTCAATCAACTGGCT
>JAIRRF010000089.1 GCA_031256115.1 Treponema sp. | reverse complement strand
GGAAACAATACTTTGGAAGGCGAAATGATCTTTGATTGGGCGGTAACAGAGGGTTTAAAGATAATAGGTATGAACCGGCGAAAACTAAGCCTTGAGGATATCTTTGTAAAAATCACAAGTGATGAAAATACAACAGAAAACACCGGGAAAGTGGAGGCGCATAATGATAGTCCGTAAATCTCTGATCCTTGCAAAGAAAGAACTCTTTTCCATGTTTAATTCATTGGCATTCTACGGTATTTGCCTTTTTTTTACCCTCTTTTGTTCTATTTGGCTATACTATCTGCAACGGTACTTTACCATAAATATGGCAAGCCTCCGGCCCTATTTTGCCGCTTTTCCCATTGCATTTATTCTGGTAATTCCCATGATTACCATGAAATCCTGGGCCGAGGAACGAAAACTGGGAAGCATTGAACTTCTTTTAACCATGCCCTTTTCTGAATGGGAACTGGTTTTGGGGAAATTCTTCGCATCTCTTGGAGTTGTGCTTGTCTTGTTAAGCTTAAGTCTTCCGGTACCCATAAGCATTATTCCGCTTGGGCGTTTTGAATTGGGTGTACTGGCGGGTGAATATTTTGGCGCCCTCCTGCTTGGTTCCTCCGCTTCCGCTCTGGGACTCCTCCTTTCAAGCCTTTCAAAAAATCAGGCAGGGGCATTTTTGGGCGCAGCCGCCGTATTGCTTTTTACCATGCTTATAAATCAGCTTACCATGTCTATGTCCTTTCCTCCATTAATTGCACAGATGATTAACTTTGTGTCCCTTTCTTTTCATTTTGACAGTTTTTCAAAGGGAATCATTGATACCAGGGATTTGGCTTATTTTGTTCTTGCCACGGTGCTGTTTTTATTTTTGAACACCCGAGTAATTCTTTTCAGGAAATGGAGTTAGGGATGACCAAAAAACAACAAAGTATAATTACAATGCTTAGTGTTTTAATCGTTTTTTTGCTTCTTTTGATAAGCCGGCGGCTCTGGTTCAGGCTGGATCTGACCGCCAATAAAGCATATACCCTTGCGGCAGTCTCCAGGAATCTTGGTAACGAAATTGATGACCCGGTGCGGGTTAGCTATTTCATTTCCGGCAAACTGCTTTCCATTGATTCTGCTCCATCGGAAATCACCGATATTTTACGGGAATATGAAGCCCGGTCCCGGGGTAAAATTGTGGTAACGGTTAAGGACCCGGGTAAAGATTTTTCGGAACCGGAGCGTTATGGATTGGTTCCCCAGCAGCTTCAAAATGTTGAACAGGACGAAGCAAGTTTTTCTGTTGTTTATTCCGGTATTGTGATCGAATACCTGAATAAATACGAGGTGATTCCCTGGGTTTTTTCTCTGGATTCACTGGAATATGATGTAACCAGCCGTATCCGTTCCCTTGTAAGCGGAAGGCGCCGGGAAATAGGTGTCATTGCCCCGGAACCACAAAAAACCTGGAAAGATTATTACGGTTATTTTGATCAAGCCCTGGTGCAGTCCGGTTTTACCGTATTGCAGTTACAGCCCGGAGAGGAGATCCCCGATACTTTGCCGGGCCTTATTGTTCTGGGTGGCGCTGAAATACTTGATGAGTACAGCCTTTACCGTATAGACCGGTATATTCAATTGGGGGGCAGGGTTTTCTTTAGTGTGGAAAGTGTCGATGTTAATTTCTTCTCGGTAAGCCTGGACGGCCGGTTAAAAAATGACAAGGGTCTTTTGGCAATGATTTCGTTTTACGGTGCAACCCTGGGTCCTTCCCTTGTTTTGGACAGGGCGGCTCTGTTAATGCCTTACCGGGATTATTCACAGCAACTACGTCTTGTCCGTTATCCGCCCTGGATAGGGGTTCTGGAAAACCAGGCCAATAAAGATCATCCTTTATGTTCCGGTTTTGCCGGGCTTGATCTTTTTTGGGCCAGCCCAATAACTTTTACTCTTCCTGAATCGGGAAAAGTAAGAGGTGAAGTGCTTTTTACATCTACCCCCAAAGCATGGCTTATGTCAGATAATTTTTCTCTTGGACCGGAACAGAGCCCTGTATTCGCCTTAGGTTCGGAAGAAACCGAGGGTGAAAAAATCCTTGCCGTAGCCCTGGAAGGAATTTTCCCAAGCTGGTTTGAAGGCGCGGAAAAACCACGGCGGCAAAATAATGAATTTTACGGAAATGAATGGGATAATGCGGATGATGCAGAAGATGAACTTCCCGCCATGCCTTCGGATCCGAAAGAAGCAAGAATTGTGGTAATTGGAGATTCCGACATGGGAGGCCCCTTAATCAGATATACCCAGCCCCAGCAAAGCGTTAACCTGAATTTTCTTCTGCAAGTAGCGGATTGGCTGGGAAAAGATGACGACATCATTGGAATCAGAAACAGATCAGGCGGAACCGGCCGACTTGACCGCATAACCGACGACAATAAACGGCTGGGAGTAATGAAGTCTTCCCGGATCCTTAATATCTTTATTGTGCCGTCTCTCATAGCTGTTTTCGGCATTACCCGGCTTGTTAAGAGGAATTATAAAAAGGAGCGGGATCGTGACGTATAAACAAAAAATAATTTTTCTGGGATCCACTGCTGTTTTCTTAACTCTTGTTTATGCCTTAACATTGATACTGGATCCGGCACGAATCAAAGCCCGGAACGATCGCTTTACCTGGCTTTCCGCTGTTTCCAGGGAGGAAGCCGATAAAATCGAAATAACCCGTAGCGAGGACAAAGTGGAACTGGTCCAAAAAAACGGCGTTTGGTATGTTTTACTGGAATCAATCGAAATACCGGCAAGGCAGGGAAGGGTGGATGATCTTTTCAGACTTCTTACAAATCGCGGTTCTTTTCCCCGCCGGGGATCCAGCGCCGCCGGGCATTCGGCATTGGGTCTTGACGGAAGTTCCAGGCTTGTAATCAGGGGCGGCGCCGGGATTCCCCTTTTGGATCTTTTTGTAGGAATAGACGATCCTTCCGGAAAAGAAGTGTTTCTTCGCAAAAACGGTGAAAATGAATTTCGCAGCGGCGACAGGCTCATCGGCTCCTATGTAAACGGAGAAAGAACCACATGGTACAATTTAAGATTGTTTGAAGAAAGAACGATTAGCCAGGTTCAGCGAATTCAGGTGCTTTTTTCCGGGTACAAAGGACTGGAAATTCAGGATGATGAAGAACCGCCTGTTGATTACCGCGATTTTACTATTACCCGAAATGGAGAAAACTGGGTTATGGATGGGATTATTCTGGACAGGGACAAAACCGAAGCCTGGATCCAGGATATCCTGGAAGCTCATGGAGATGATGTCCTGACTGCTGATGATTTAAGCAGTTTTTTTGATCCCATCGCCCGGATAAGAGTAGAACTGGGGGATGGCTCCGTTCTCGATCTTCAGATAGAAAAGGCAGGACAGAACGGAAAAAGTCCTGTTATTGTAAGCGGAAAACCTTACCTGTTTGTACTGCCCCAAAGGACGGTAATACGGCTGCTTAGGGAAACGGGACATTTCCTGTAATCCCGTAACGGACTATGCGGTACCTTTGCTGATAAAATCCCTGTATTTTTCAGGGTCGCTTTTAAAGGCAATAATGGGGGAACCCGGTTCCGATTTGGCTTTCTTCAAGGCCCTGTCCGCTTCCATAAGAAGACGGTCTGCATCCAGTAATCTTCCCGATCTTGAACTAAGGCCGATAAGGAAATCGTCTTTCTTATGAAAAGAATCGGGGCAGGCTATTAAAAGCCGGGCATGGAATACCTCTGCTTTGGTGATTCCCTGTTCAAGATTGACAGCAGGAACGATTACGGTAATTCCCCACTTACCA
>JAIRRF010000323.1 GCA_031256115.1 Treponema sp. | reverse complement strand
ATTCATTGTAGAAACTGCCGGATACAGATCCCTTTTTGTTATCTATGCCATCATCGCCGGTGCGGCGGCGCTTCTGTACCAGGTCTTGCGATCAAGGACTAAACTTGACCCACAAAAGCAGAAATAAAATCCGTAGCAGGCAGCGCAGACCTTTCGGCGGCTAGTATCGTGGCTTTATTATACGGACGCCTTAGCGTCGCTTTTATTGAATCCACGCCGTGCGACCCCTGTAGGTCTGACGCTGCCTGCCATGTAGATTATTCCGCTTTTGTTGGCCAAATTTATCTTCAAGATAGGTATCTTCATTCGCATTGTAAATTTTATTCCACAATTGATTATTGTGAGTCAAGTTTAGCCTGAAGGAACGGTGTTGTTGTTTTGGTAAGGTATTTGTCTCAGTGTACATACCCTTTATTTCGTCCTGAATCTCCCCCGCAAGCAAGGCGTAGCGAGTTCATTCATAGTGATTATATCGGGAACCTATTATAGCTTATAATAGCAACCTATTATAGTCTATAATGCCTGCGTATTATAAGTTATAATGCTTGCGTATTATAAGTTATAATACTATCGTATTATAGACTATAATGCTTACGTATTATAAATTATAATACCACCGCATTATAGTTTATAATACAACCCCGCTGTAGCCTGCTATGGAATCCACGTCAAAAAAGCATCTCGGTGATACAATGAAAAAAGAACCTCTTTAATAGTTTTCCTACAGCCTCCTTTGCTATTGCCAATTATTTCGTGTATGCTGTTTCCGGGGGGTGTCGATGAAATCACTAACCAAAGAACTTTGGTTCAATACAAAAAAAACCAGAGAATTTGTCAATATCACCGGCGAAGTGGAAAAACTTCTGGATGAATCGGAAATAAAAGAAGGACTTTGCCTGGTAAACGCCATGCACATTACCGCCAGTGTTTTTATTAACGACGATGAATCGGGCCTGCACCATGATTTTGATGTCTGGCTGGAAAAACTTGCTCCCCATGAACCGGTAGCTTCCTACCGCCACAATACCGGCGAAATTAACGCCGATGCCCACATGAAACGACAGATCATGGGCCGGGAAGTTGTTGTGGCAATCACCGGGGGACAACTCCATCTGGGCCCCTGGGAGCAGATTTTTTACGGCGAATTCGACGGACAGCGCCGCAAACGGGTGCTGGTAAAAATTATCGGAGAATGAACCTCCCCGCGGCGGATACAACGAATGACCATTAGTACAAAAAGATCAAAAGGATCTCTGCTCCGTTCAGGTTCGGCTTTATCAATTCTGACCCTTGTCTCCCGCATACTTGGCCTGCTTCGGGAAATGACCAAGGCGGCCCTGCTGGGAACCAGCGCCCTGTCGGATGCATTTTCCGTAGCATTCATGATTCCCAATCTTTTCCGCCGGCTCTTTGCGGAAGGATCCATTGCCGTAGCCTTTATTCCAACCCTTAAGGAATATCTCTTAACTGAAAATAAGGAAAAAACAAAAGAATTTATTTCCTCTGTGTTTACGTTTCTTACTTTCTTTGTAAGCCTTGCCGTTGCACTGGGGATGCTCTTCTGCCCGCTTATTATCCCCATTTTCAGCATGAAAGCCTTTGATGAAACAATTCTGCTAACCCGAATGATGTTTCCCTTTCTTGCTTTTATTTCCGTTGCCGCCCTTTTTCAGGGAATCCTGAACAGCGTCCATGTATTTGCCCCATCGGGTATTGCGCCTATCCTTCTTAACCTGGTTACCATCGCATGTGCTTACGGGCTTTCACCTTTTACCGTCAATCCCGCCAGGGCCATGGCGGCGGGGATCATTATTGGAGGATTTTTGGAAGCGGCCATACAGTTTCCTTTTGTATGGCGGAAGGGTTTCCGGTTCTTTTTTACCGGCCTGGGTAAGGCCATTAAAAATCCGGGCGCCAGGAAGGTACTGCGCCTGATAGGACCCACGATTATCGGGATGGCGGCCTATCAAATTAACGATCTGGTATCCACCGCCCTGGCAGGAAATGCAGGGGAAGGCGTAGTTTCCAGCCTTCAATATTCACTCCGCCTCCAGGAATTGATCCTGGGAATTTTTGCTGTGTCTATCGGAACGGTGTTGCTTCCGGATCTTGCGGAGCATGCCAAAACTGGCCGTTGGCCGGAATACAACCAGCGCCTTAGCCAGGCCATGGATATAATCGCTCTTATTACTATACCAATAACTTTTTTCTTTTTGGCCCAGGGAGAAACCCTAATCCGGCTTCTCTTTCAGACCCGGAGTTTTGATGAAGAGTCCGTAGCCTTAACCTACGGGGCTTTCCTGTTTCACATGCCCGGCCTGTTTTTTATAGCCCTGAACCGTATCCTTGCTCCGGCCTTTTATGCCCAGAGTGATTCCCGTTCACCTACCCTGGCGGGAATTCTTTCCTTTGCAGTAAATATTGCCCTGGCGGCAATTTTTGTCGGTCCCATGAAAGGCCGGGGCGTAGCCCTGGCCTTGACCATTGCCAGTGCGGCCAATACGGCATTACTCCTGCTTTTTCTGGGCCGTAACCCTCATATAGCCGCAGCCAGAGCTTTGCGGCCCACGATATTCTATACTTTAAAATTGATTTTTTTTTCCGGTATTGCCGCCGTGCCTGTGGTCCTCCTGGCCCCCCGGTTGGGTACTGTCTTTTCCGGCCATGACCGTCTTGTCCGCTACGGCGCTCCCCTTGTCATTGAAGGTATTTGCTTCGCTGTCTCAGGGCTTGTCCTTCTGGCTGTTACCGGAGATAAACAATTTAAGGCAGTTCTGGGAATGATTAGAAAACGGTAATTTGTTGTGTCCCCACAGGGATTTAACCTTCCCCGGTTTGTTCGATATTGTTCTGGAAAACAATCAACATATTTTCAATATCATCTTTGGACAGATTGGACTGTTCGATCATGGACTCCAGTGTATCCTTTATGGTTTCATATTCCTCGAAGGTCGAATCCAAAGAATTAATATTGTTACTCACGGAATTTATCAGGGAAACCTCATGTTTGTTGACCTGGACCAGATTTTCCACCAATTGTTTGGTATTATCAACTTCTCTTTTAACTGTTTCCATTTTCGTGGAAAGTTCCTTGATGGCTTTCAGAAGAATCTCGATGTAGTTGGAAATACCTTCTATGGATCCCTTGGTATTGGCTGCATGTTTGCGAATTTCTCCGGCAACTACCGCAAAACCCCTGCCTGCTTCTCCTGCCCGGGCTGCTTCTATGGCGGCGTTTAAAGCCAGAATATTGGTTATCTCGGTAATGTCATTAATCGCCGAAAGTTTTTCCGACACCCCCTTGGCTGCATCCTGAAGTGTTTCAGCCAGGGCAAAGGTTTCTCCAAATGACCCGGCAATAATGGAATACCCTTTATCGATGATTTCTATATCTCCCCGGCTTTGGTTAATACTTTCCAGAAAATCTCCGGTACTTTTTTTGAAAGCGCCGGTCTCCCGCTGCATATTTACCGAAAGGGGCTCAAAGCTCTGGTTAAGGTAGGAGATGGTAACGCTTAACAGTTCGCTCCGGGAAACAATCTCGAAGATCAGGGATTTAAGTTTGCTGTTTGCATAATGAAAGAGCCGTTTTGCCTTATTGGGATCGGTTTCGCCGGGCGCAAGGGGTGTGCCGAAAAAGACCGCTGTTAGAGTCTGGTTGTGATGGGTAAAGAGTTCTTCCCCATAAGTATTAAAGCCGATAAAATTGCATCCCTGATATACCTTGTTAAAGTCAGCACATTTACGCAGTTCCTGGAGTTCCAGGTAGCGCAGGACGCAGTTAAAAAGAAGGCCCCCCTGTATTTCCGGAAGGAAGCTCCGGGCGTAGGCAAGGCTTCTGTTGGCATCGGCAATAATATCACCCTGGGATAATAAATGTACCCTGGTTCCCGCTTCAATGTAGCAATAAAACTGAAGGCCGCTGCCGTCGATAACCGCATTGGGGCTTCGTACATAAACACTTTCTCCGATTTTTACCCCCAGGGGATTTTTGGAAAAAGCCCCCGCATTCAGTTTATTTACATCGTTTATTCCAATTTGTTCGGCATAAAAAATTGCGGCCGGTTCTCCGTCAATCTCCCAGACAACCCGTTTCATGGGCTCCGACTTGGTTACGGTAAAGGAGTTTCCTGTAGGGCCATAATGTACACAATGGTTAAAAAAGAAGGGTATTTTCATCTTTAGGATAAGTACCGCAAGTCCGTCTCCGGAAAGCTTGCCGTCAATACCTACCAGGGTTTTGGTAAAGGTAAGTTCGTCCGCGGCGGCCCCGCCTATAAAAGCCAGGTTAAGGCTTTTTTCCAGGGTGAATTCCTTCATTATTAATTCCCCCAGGCAAAGACCGTCAAAGAAAATTAACCCCAGGTATTCATCGGGGTTGATATTTTGCCCCTGGGTTTTTCGTTTAAGTTCTGTAATGGCCCTCCGGGCGGCCATAACCGGTTCATTTTTGACTCCTTCCTCGAAAGCTGAATAGACCTCCTCAACTTCATCCGATGAAAGGGTCATAACGATAATGCCATTTTCCAGAGCCATTTGGGTTGACCAACCCCCAATCATGGACGAACCTATGCATTTGGCCTTCGGAAAGGCCTGTTGCAATGCTTTCTGGGGCTCATATTGTTCAAAGGCCGCAGAAAAGAAATACACCAGCACCTTTACATCCGGCTGCTGTACCTCGCGGATGAGTCCTTCAATATCCCAATTTGTCCTTGACGCTGCTTTTATTGCCATAGCTCTTTCAAAGTACAGTATATTTTTTAATTACGCAAGCAAAATGGAAATAGCTTAAACAGAAATAGCATCGATAGCATTGATCGAGGAAAGAATG
>JAIRRF010000304.1 GCA_031256115.1 Treponema sp. | reverse complement strand
CTTTTGACAATACCCTGGTTGGCAAAATCAACAATTGTTATAACAACATCTTAGCCCTGGTAAATTTTGTCAGCTTTGACTATTTCTTTCTGCTAAAAAAGTTTGACCCGGGGTTAAGTGAGCGGAATTTTAATTATACGCCAAAATTTCAGTTCGCAAAAGCTGCGGATTTAACCGATGGAATCAAAGATTTTATGGAATTTTCCTCAGCGGTAGAGGAAGATTGGGACTGGAAATCAACCCTGGCTGTCCTTAAAACATACAAGTCCGGAACAGATGTGGTCAGCTTTGATCAATTATCAAAAATTATTCGTCTGCTCAAAGATACAAGCCGGTCAAAGATTTTGGAATTAATAGTTCAGCATATTACCGCTGATACCATCTGGCAGTCTGTACCCAAGATCCCTGACGAAAGAATGGTAGATAAGATACTGGATGCAAAGAAAGCAGAAATTGACGGAGCATTAAGTAAAATTCAAAACGACAAGCGGAGCGCCCAGATCGAGCAGCTTGCCAAGACCATTTTTGGTTCTATAGCGGTGGAACGGCTGGAAAACTATATTAACAAATCCAATGATGTTTTTTATAAGAAAAATTTCGACGGTTTTACCAAAGTTGCCGGCATAAATTACCTTAAAGCCTACCTGTTGGATTTTTTTAAAAAGGAAGTCAGAGAACTCTGTGATCTGCTTCTGGTCCGGGGTCAATGGAGCAATACACTCCTTTCCAAGCCCATGTCCGACGCCTGCCATGAAATGCTGGAACTTGTGGAAAAGATTGCCGTTTTGGATGATTCTTTGGCTGAAAAGGGTGAACATGGTTCCCGGCTAAAACAGGCCTTATTAAAAGTAGACCGGGATAAGGGCCAGGGCAAATATATCCGAATCATTCTTAGAACGGTAAACAACAGTGCCCAGCGGATGATCAATGTCGCTTCTGCCAGTCTTATTACCATAGGTAAAAATTTTAAAAATCTTCTGGAAGATATACAAAAGAAACCGGCGGAAATTATTTCAAACTGGAAGGAACTGGAATCTGTTTCGGAAAATCCCCTGGCCAAACGTTTGGCCGATAGTTACAAGCGGATGTACTATTTTGTTCAATTGCTGCAATTTTATTCAGCCCCCCTCGAAGATGAAGACACCGGTCCTTCTTCGCTGGGTTAAAAGGCGGTTAATACTGCCGTAGTAAATTATGACCGCATATTGCATAAAAAAGCTCCTTTTGGTATGATATAACTATGAAAAAGAGTCTTTTTTTAATGATTATAATCATTTTTTGCGGTTTTTCTCTTTCTTCCCAGGAAATTCTTACCGCCGGGCGTTATCTGGAACAGGTTTCAGACAAGTATGGTACAATCAGGACCTATGTTGCCCGGATAAACATCCAGAGCGGCGGAACAAGTATGGCCGGCACAGTCTATGCCATGATGCCGAATTTCCTTCGTATAGATTTTTCCTTCCCCGCGGGACAGGTAATCCTTTACGACGGGGAAAGTCTGATGATTTTTCTGCCCGGTGAACGAGCTATTCTGAATCAGCCTGCTGCCAAAAATCAGGGAGGAGCAAACATTGCTACTGCCCGGGGGCTTAACTTACTGCGGCGTAATTATGTTCCGGCCTTTGTAGTGGGGCCTGCGCCGGTACCCATAGATCCCGGTTCCAATGAAATGGTGGTTAAGCTAAAGCTGGCCCGCCGTTCAACAGGCGAGGGGTTCACAGAAATCATCCTGGATATTTCTCCGGACACCCAATTAATCCGCCGCATTACCGGTAAAACCATCACCGATGCCACAGTACGTTTTGACTTTTCCGGCGTCAGCCTGAATACCGGAATCCCTGAACGGCTTTTTGTCTTTGAATCGCCGCCTGCTTCAAATATGTACAATAACTTTTTATTACGGGGAACGGACTAAAAACCTGTTCAGGAGCGGAAGGTGGAATCACTTGGAGACAAACTCAGATCTACTCGTGAAGCCAAAGGATACACTTACGAGCAGGTAGGCAGAGAAACGAATATTGCCCGCCGCTATCTGGAAGCCCTGGAGAATGAAAACTTTTCCAAATTTCCGGGAGAACCCTATCTATTGGGTTTTTTAAGGAATTACGGTGAGTATCTGGGTTTAGATGAAGGCGATCTCCTTTCTCTTTACCGGTCAATCAAGATTCAGGAACAGCCCACCCCTGTTGAACAGCTTTTAAAATCTCCCCGATCCTTCCCCAAACCTCTTTTGGTTCTGATTGTTATCTTAACGATTCTGTTAATTGCCGCCGGAATAGGATATTTTATTTATGCCAGAACTCCGGAAAAACCTGTTCAAATTGACCTTCTGCATCTTCCAATGGAATATATTTTGGAAACCTCTTTTCTGGAGCGGCGTTTTTACAAGGGAGATACCATTATTATCCCTCTGGGAAATGAACAGTATAAGATTGAACTGTTCAGCATGGATGATCCCTTGACTCTTGATATCCACGGAAAAGAAGTGCAGTTGGATCTTGCCGGAGATACCGATGTAGATTTAAACGGCGACGGTATTGCCGATCTGCGAATAATCCTTTCGGACTATGATAAAAAAAACCCCAATGCCGGCGCTTTGATTAGATTTGAAATAAACAGCCATTCTGTTCCTGACTTTGCCATAAACCCTGGTTCTTCTCCCGCAGGGTCTACCCAATCCGGAACCGTGATCTTTACTTCAACCAATACTTATCCTTTTACTATGGAAATCCTTTTCCAAAGTTATTGTATGTTCCGCTGGGAAGTTGATCGCCGGGAAAGGACGGAACGTTATTTTTCCCGCGGAGAAAGGCTTAGCATTCCGGTTACAAATACCATCCGGCTTTGGTCGTCCAATGCCACTGCGGTAAAAGTAGATTTGAACGGCGCCGGCCGAACCGTAACGCTAAACCTGGGAACAGTCGGTGAAGTTGTTGTTATTGACCTTCGCTGGCTCAGGGACAACGACGGAAGGTACCGTCTGACACAATACCGGCTGGAGTAGCCCAAAAAAAGTATAGGCAATATTTCTTCTTTTTTCTATAATAAACCATGAATTCTGAATACTCTGCTGAAAACATCCAGGTTCTTAAAGGTCTCGAAGCTGTTCGAAAACGGCCGGGTATGTATGTGGGTACCACCGGCATAGACGGCCTTCATCATCTTGTATATGAAGTGGTGGACAACTCTGTGGACGAAGCCATGCAGGGCCACTGCGATGCTATTCTGGTAGTTCTGGAAAGAGACGATATAGTCCGGGTAGAGGATAATGGGCGGGGTATTCCGGTGGATATTCACCCCACCGAAGGGATCAGCGCCCTGGAGTTGGTTATGACCAAGCTCCATGCGGGGGGCAAATTCGACAAGAAATCCTACAAAGTTTCCGGAGGACTTCATGGTGTGGGGGTATCGGTGGTAAATGCCCTGTCCATGTGGTGTGAAGCCTTTATCTTTAACGATGGTAAAGTCCATAAACAATTTTACAAGCAGGGTATTGCCGACGGAGAAGCCGGAGAACTTCAGCCTTCTGAACTGCCGCCCTGGACCCAGGGCGGTCTTAACAATACAAATACTGTCTCAGCAGCCGGTTTAGCCCGAAGAGGAACAGTGATACGCTATAAAGCGGACCCTTCTATTTTTGAAACTACTACATGTAATTATGATGTCCTCTCCAACCGGCTTCGGGAGCTGGCCTTTCTTAACAAGGGGCTAAAAATAACCATCCGGGATGAGCGGCTTTCCAAACCCAGGTTTCATGAATTTATGTTTGAAGGAGGAGTAAAAAGTTTTGTTGAGTATCTGAACGAAAGCAAAACCGTTCTCCATAAAGAACCCATTTTTTTTGACGGAAGCCGGGAAGATCCTGCCCAGGGTTCGGTGGAAGTGGAATGCGCCATACAATATAATGACGGTTTTAACGAAATAATGTACAGCTTTGTTAATGACATTAATACCCGGGAAGGGGGAACCCACCTGGTAGGCTTTAAGTCGGC
>JAIRRF010000280.1 GCA_031256115.1 Treponema sp. | reverse complement strand
TTCTTGTAAAAGGACAGCACCGAGTCGGGGTCGTTCCGTTGTGCCTGGTAATTTAGCTTTTTGTAATTGCCGTTGATCCCCAGCCAGGCTTTTCCTGTGGTAAAGCCCGCTCCGGAACCGGCATTCCATTGGAAGGGCGTACGGGAATTATCCCTGGAAGAAAGACGAAGCCATTTCCATCGCAGCCAACCCGGAATACCCATCTTTTTCATCAGCCGGGAAAGGTTGTGGGTTTCAATGTCCTTTACTTCTTCCAGGCCATTAAAGTCAAAGTTGGTCATGCCGATTTCCTGACCCTGGTAAATAAAGGGAGTTCCCCGGAGGGTGCATAACAAGGCAGCCATGAATTTGGCGCTCCGTTCCCAGGGGCTGTCTTTTTCTCCTGCTCCCCGGTCATTTCCATAGTGGGAAACAATGCGGGTCTGATCGTGGTTTTCCAGATAAACAGCATTCCATTCAAGGCGCTGCTGCCATTTTGTCAGGCGCTTTAACAATTCTCCGGCCCGGAACTTTTTCGGCACAAACCGGGCAATTCGGCGATCCACTTCCAGATGATCAAAGTAAAACACCATATTCAGTTCCCGCCGTTCTTCGTCACAGAGGAGCTTTGCTTCCTCCGGATTCACCATGCCGGTTTCCCCCACCGTAAAGCAATCATAGTTATCCAGCACTTCCCGCCGAAGCCGCTTTAGAATTTCGTGGTTTCCCTCCTGGCATTTGTAATGCTCCAGTCCGGTCAACATTATGCTTTTTTTTCCATCTTCGAGGCTCGTCTTCCAGAGGACATTGATTACATCGCAGCGGAAGCCCGAAACTCCCTTGTCCAGCCAGAATTGCAGGATTTTTTTTACTTCTTCGATAATCAGGGGGTTTCTATAATTTAAGTCCGGCTGCTTTCTGTGGAAAAGATGAAGATAGTATTCTCCCCGGACAGGGTCGAACTCCCAGGCCTTTTCCATGAAAAAACTGGTCCAGTTATTGGGAAGCTTTTTTCCCTCTTTCCCTTTGCGCCAGATGTAGTAGTCGGTATAGGGGTCTTCCCGAAGCCGGCTTTTCTTAAACCATTCATGTTCATCAGAAGTGTGGTTTACCACCAGGTCCATGACAATGCCTATGTTTCGTTTTTTTGCCTGGGCGATTAGATTCTCCATATCCGCCATGGTTCCAAAGATAGGGTCAATTTCGTAGTAATTGCTGATGTCGTAACCGTTGTCAATTTGGGGTGATTTGTAAACCGGAGAAAGCCAGACAGTCCTTGCCCCCAGGTCGGCAATTTCATCCAGCCGGCTTATGATACCCGGAATATCCCCGATACCGTCTCCATTGGAATCCTGAAAACTCCTGGGGTAAATTTGATATACAGCCCCTTCTTTCCACCATGTTTTCATTTAGATATTATTCCCATTGGCTTTTTCAATATGCCATGTACTCCACTACATCGCCATGTACGCCGACTAATTCCTGCGTTTTGGGGTTTATCATTATATCCATGCCTTCAAGGGGGATAGCGCCCAATAGAACAGATTCTGCCCCGGCAACAACCACAGAGGGGCAGGCCCAGAAACGATCCTTCCAGTGAATTTCCACCGGTTCAGTTATCTTGCAAGGCACCCGCTGGCCGTCGGCCATTTTCACGCTTCGTTCTTCCGCGATACCAAGCCCCAGTATTTGGCAGAGTTCCTCGTTAATAACCAGGGACGCAGCCCCGGTATCTACAACCGAAGTTACGGTTACTGACCGTACTTCTTCCTCCTTAATAAGCCCTTTCCGGGCATTTGCTTCATCTACCGCGTTTTTCAAAGTAATTTCTGCATGTATTGTTCCCATGGTAACTCCCATATTATTAAGTGTAACAGGCTTTTTATGGCAGGAAAAGCCTGTCCAAAATATATAAGGCACGGGAATGCACTGTGCTTTGATAGATATGACATTTTTTAAGAAGAATAACAGCATTTTACGAGAAAAAAGTCTTTTAAGAGTTTGTCGGGCTTAGCTCAAATTAATAGAAAAAATGCGAGAAAATGGAGTTTTTGAGCATTTTTTACCCTGCAAACTCTCGGGTTGCTCTTATACCAGCATGTTTACCCGGTTCCCCAGGGCGGGATCGGTGATGACAGCAGAATTAAGCAGTTTTAATAAATCCTGACCCTGCTGTTTCATATTGGAAATGGCAGAGCTTATCATCTTTACCCCAACCGCCTCAGCTACCCTTGGCAGTGGATTTCCGGAAGATATTCCTTGAATACTCATGTTATAAATATAATACATTATTTCTAATAAGGGAACCCTACCATTCTCTGGGTGTAAAACCTTCGGGAATGGTTATCTTCACCGTGTCGCCGGTCTGCTCAATAACATAATAACCCGCTTTATGGGTATAATCCCGAACTGTATTTATCATTATTGCTCCGGCAATGGCTCCCTGAAACTTGCGCTTATCATTACGGGTATCCGCCCGGCGGCGTAATATTTCTATCCGATTTATATGATCCTTTACATCCTTCCGGATTGGTTTTGCTTTTACTTCAACTACCATATTATTACCTATAGGGCAAAGAGAGCTTTCTTGCTTGTATTGTATGCGAAGGGAACGAAATTCCCTGAGTCAAATACCTTACCAAAACAATTTGTTGATTAGTAAAAAAAAAAGAGTTTTAAAGTCAGTCAACTGCCGTACAGAGCCGACCTACAGTCTG
>JAIRRF010000273.1 GCA_031256115.1 Treponema sp. | reverse complement strand
ACCGGGCCGCTTATCAAATTCATCCAGTTCCGCGATAACCCAGTCCATGGCGTATTCGGGAAAGATTGGAGCAAAGCGGTTGCCCGAAGCCTGGTTTCCCGCAATGAGGGTTTGCTTTTCAATATATATACTCATCCGTTCAAGAACATTTTTGTACATCAGCGCCCGGCGTATGGCCAGGCTTTGATCCATGTTTGCCCTGTAGATTTCTGTGGTGATTATTGCCCGCTCGGCACATACATGCGGTTGCTGGGACAGCAGTTCCTCCCGGAAATCCCGCATCCGTTCGGTTAATTCACCAAACATCATTAAGGTTCTCCCGGCTTTCTGTAAAGATAAGTTCCGCCGCTCCCAGGACTCCACCATGTTGGGAACATTCCGCGGTTTTAAAGTACACGGGCTTTTCATCATGATTATATTCATCAAAAATCCGGCGCAGGGGGCCAAAAAGTTTTTCTCCCATATTAACAAGCCCTCCCCCCAGTATAAAACAATTCACATTAAAGCTGACGTAGAGGTTGTAAAACCAAATTCCCAGCCAATGGGTCATCTGCTTTAGGGCTTTTTCCGCCAGGGGGTCACCCCGGTCGTAGGCCGCTTCCAGGATGATGCTGTCAATTTTTTCAATCCCCCCCGCCATTTCGGCCATAATTGTTTTTTCTCCCGCAGTTATCCACTGTTTAATATGTTTTACAATCATTGAACCCGAACACCAGGACATAAAGCAGCCCCGGTTGCCGCAACCGCATTCGACTCCTTCGCCGGGGGTGGCGATCATGTGGCCGGTCTCACCGGCCCAGCCATAGCTTCCCCGGAAGGGCTTTCCCTGAATAATCAGGGCGGAAGAAATCCCCGTACTTACCGGGCAGTAGAGCATTTTGTCAAAACCCCGGCCCGCGCCGTGGCGGTGTTCCGCCAGTCCCGCCGCCCTGGCGTCATTATCCAATATCACCGGAAGGGATAGCTTTTCGGAAAGGTACTTGAGGGCGGGAAAATTCCTGATCTTTACCAGGTTGCTGGTTTTGACAATGTATCCCTCGTCATACAAAATAAACGACGGCATCCCCAGCCCCACACCTGTAATGCTTTCCTTCGGGACATCCCCGGCCAGTTTTTCTACATTAGCCGCTATACAGTCAAAGAAAGTTTCCGGAGAAGCTTCCCCGTCCGAAGCATGGCTTGCAGACCTGAGCAAGACTCCTTCATCGTTCAAAAGCCCGTAGGCTGTTTTGGTTCCGCCCACGTCAATCCCGATAACAAAGCGATCCATATTAAACATTTTATACCGAAATATTGTTTTTTCTCTATTTACCAACAGCATTTATCCCGATTATTGTAGTAACAAGTGAAATTAAATTTGAAACGGTCAAAAAAAACACCCGCACCTAAAAAAGACCGGCAGAAACACCAATTTGAAGACGGAGTCCGGACTGTATTTATTGTCGGGGCGCTCATCTGTGTCGCCGTCCTGGGTGTCGGCGGTTTTTTTGCGGTCCGCAGTGTCCTGTCGGGAGGATTTAAACCTCCCAGGTTTTCGCTGACAAGCGGAACAGAAACCCCGCAGGAAACAGAAAGTCAGATTGTTGCGGAAGCTGCTCCCGAAGAAGACAGTACACCCGCCGGAACTGAAATACTTCCCGAGTTGGAAGAGGCAATCCGTAATTTGGAAACCGCCGCTCCGGCGGAAACAATTCCGGCGGACACCGCCGCAGCTCCGGTTGCTCCAGCCGCTCCTCCGCCGGCTCCGGCAGCTGTACCGGACAGTCGGCCGCCGGCTACAGCTTCGACCACGGCTCCGACGCCTCCGGTTGCAGCACCGGCAACTCCGGTGCAACGGAGAGGCATCCTTGTTGTGGTTATCGATGATGCGGGAAACAATTTACAGCAGCTGGATCCTTTTCTAAAATTTCCCGGCCCCCTTACCATCGCCGTTTTGCCGGGAATGGCCAATTCTGTCGAGTCCGCCCAGAGGATCAGGGCCGCCCGTAAGGAACTCTTTCTCCACCAGCCCATGGAAGCCCTGAACGGTCAGGATCAGGGACCGGCGGCAATTAAAACCGGAATGAGCCCTGCGATGGTTAAGGAAATCCTGGTAAAAAACTTTACCGAAATCGGCCCCATTGCGGGTTTTAATAATCATGAAGGATCCCGGGCAACCGCAGATCCTGCAATCATGCGGCCCCTTTTGGAAGTCAGACGGGACAGCAGTCTTGTTTTCCTTGACTCCAGAACTACCGCCGATACAGTATCCCCCCAGATGGCCAAAGAAATGGGCATATCAATACTTCAACGGGATATTTTCCTGGACAATGAACAGGACAGGGCATCAATCCTTGCCGCCCTGGATGCAGGCTGTAAAAGGGCGGAACAAAACGGCATTGCGGTTTTAATCGGCCATGTCTGGACACCGCAGTTAGCGGCAATCCTTACGGAAATGCATCCCCAGCTTTTAAGGCGCGGTTTTGTCTTTGCCCCTGCTTCGGCAGTTCTTTTACGGGGAAAGTGAACCCCAATTTACCACTGAGACAGTCATATAAATAACTCTATATAAATTCAGTAATGGGGCGGATTGCTTCTGCCGGGAAAGCTCTGGAGGAACCTGCCGAAGAAGCCCTGACCAGTCCTACCACCGCCAAAGGCGGTGGCTTGTGAGGGCCTCTAAAAGAGGCCTGGTTGCAGTTCGTGATCTTCGCTGAGCCGCTCGGCGTCTTCCTGATATTTTACATATCTCCGTATCTTTTCCTCATCCATACCTAACGTCGTAACACAGTAGCAGCGGCTCCAGAAATGGTTACCCCAGTACGGCTTCGTTCGCAAGTTTTTTTGATGTTGAAAAACGCCTATCGCCGTTTTTGCTTTTAATATACCCATTAATCCGGACACAGACAGCCTTGGGGGGATTATTGCCACCATGTGGAAATTATAGGGCAGTATCGTTATTTCCAGG
>JAIRRF010000247.1 GCA_031256115.1 Treponema sp. | reverse complement strand
GCCAAGCGAGTCTAAAAGATCAACCTCGGCTGCGCTTAGATGGAAACGCTTTTTAAGTTTTTCAATTACGGATTTTACGATACTCCGTTTATCTTTGATACTTCCCGGTTCGGGAATTTCAAATATCATTTGAATCATGGATACAATCATATTCCCCAATATTATACTATTTTAATTCTTCTATTGCTTTATTAATTTCTGATTTTTTTTCCTCGCTTAATTTGCTGCTTTCCAATGCTTTTTTGTATTCCTCCAGCGCTTTTGTGGAAAGTCCGGTCTCCGCCAAATATGCGGCATACTCCACCCGTACAGCAGGATCGTCATCTTTTAAAAGACTGGCATTATAGGCATCCGCCGCTTCGGGTTTACCCTGTTGCTTTTGAGCCCGTGCAATAATAAGCAGGGCTTTCGGATTTTCTGTGTTATTATATTTGACCAGTACATTTTCGGCCTCTTTTGCTTTCCCGAGGGCAGAAAGAACAAGGGCATAGTTATAACCCTCGTCATAACTTTCGGGTACCAAATCCAAAATCCGCTTGTAATATTTCTCTGCCCGGTCAAGTTCTTCAAGTCTTATGCAGGTATAAGCTGCCGCTTTCAGGGCAATAATGTTTTCTTTGTCTATGTGCAGTACACGTTCAAAGTAATTTTCCGCATCCCTGTAGCGGCCTGTTTCATAGGCAATACGTCCAAGATTATATTCCGAAGCAACTTTTGTAGAAGGATGGTTTTTCGCTTTTAAAAACCATATTTCTGCATCGGAATATTTTTTTAATTCAAAAAAAGCTGTTCCCAGAGCAAAGAATTCTTCCGCTTTAACGGCAGAAGATAAACATGAAATAAAAATTATCGAAAAAAAAGCCAGAACCGGAAGGATTCCGGAAAGATTGAATTGTTCGTTATTGTTTATTTTGAGTCTACCGGTCATTTTTTTTTCCTAGTACGGTGTCTTCGATTTTCCTTAATTGCTTCCGGTATAACCTGGCAATGTTGGCGCCATAATCCGCCACAAGCTGTATGATGTTCCGGGGCTGATCAGGCAGATCCCGTCCGTTGATCCGATCCCCCGCGTCACCCAGGCCGGGCAGTATATAAGCCAGTTCATTTAACATGGGATCCATCCATAGGGTATAAACAGTACAGTGTTCAAGGGCACGGACAACCCGGAGGGCACCTTTAAGGGCGGCAATGACATTAACAAAACTTACGGAATGCGGTTTAATACCTTCCGCCAAAAGATATTTTACCACCGTTACCAGACTTCCTCCTGTGGCATTCATAGGGTCCGCAAAAATAAGATCCCTGTCATTAAGGGAATCTAAATTAAAGTAAGACTTATCCAAATCCAGTATGTACTCCATGTTATTTTCATGTTTTGAATCATCCCTGGCGATTTTAAAAAGTGCAAAGGGGGTTACATAGCCGCTGGAAGAGTATTCTTCTATTTCTTTGGAAAAGATCATCGATGGAAGCAAGGCTCCCCGAAGCATGACGCACATGACGGTGTTATCAATTTTTTTATCTATGTTATTTATCTTATGGATAGCAAAGTTTTGTACCGGTACAGACACCGGCGTTTGCACTAAAAGATAGTTCTTGTTGGAAGCCGGCGTTCCGCCGTAGGCTAGTTTGAAAAGCATTTCATAGGCCCTCTGGATGTAGTAAACGAATTCTTCGTTCTCCGTTCGATAATCCCTAAGCTTGGCTATTACCCTGGACGCTTCGGGATGATCTTCCTGGGGAGTCAAAAAAGAATAGACCCGGATTCCCTTTTCATCTTTGCATAACTCCTGCATAAGACTCCCCATTTCATTAAAGAGTCCAATTAGGTTTTTCTCTTCCCGTTTTTTTTCCGAACCAGAACGTGTAGTAGAAAGGATATTGAAGCAGGCTAAAGCTTTCCGGTAAGAACTGTCCATATAGGCAAGATTTGTTTTGTCCTTCCCGGTTAAAAAGCCATCAAGGTCTTCGGCCTTTAATACTATTTTATTCACTATATGAGGCCGCCTCCTGGCGGAAAATTAATAATATTGTACTTAAAAAATGGCGGCGTTGCCTATACCTCTGTCAGCGTCCGGGGATTTGATCCAGTTGGGGATTGTTAAGCTGGGCCCAGGCCCTGCTCCGCCATTCTCTGCTTCCATGGTCCCCAAGGAAGATCCAGATTTCTCTGGCCAGAGAACGACGGCCAATCCCGTACAATGAATTTGCAAGGTAATACATGGTTTTGAAATATTCTGTCTCGTCCAGATATGTCAGGATGTCCTGCCTTTTGCCAATGTCGTTTTGTAAAACAGACAGATCCGTAAAAGTATAGTTATACTGGTTTTGAAGAAGGGCATTAATTACAACTGTATTTTGGATTAAATATGCAAAGAGCAGGTGATCCACCGCCCTGTCATGACGGCCGTTATCATAATAATACAATCCCATAACCCTGTGGGCTTTTTCCATAGCCGGTTCATTATGGCGGAAAAGTACAAGAAACCGGTTTATTCCGTTTGTTTCAAGGCTCCTTAACATATTTGACCTGTTAAAGGATTCACGGCTCCAAAATTTGTCAGCTTTTAGTATTTCGTCCAGGGTTTTTGTCATTTCCGGATATTCCCTGCGAATTCGCTGTAAATCCGCAATTTTGTAGAGAATATCCGTTCCGGAAAGCGGGTTTTCCAACAGGGTTTGATGATTAAGGGCTTTCCGGTATTGTGAAAGGGCAATGACAAATTCACCTTCCATCCGGTATACTTCTCCGATCCAATATTCCGCTTCCGGATAGTTTTTTAAAAGTCCTATTCTTGAAAGAGCTGCTTTTGAAGAATTATGAAGCGCGTCTTTAGGGATACGATAGTATAACTCTTTAAGGGCTTCAGCCGCATCGGCCCTGAATTCTTTTTCTATATATGTTTCCAGAAGTTTCAGATCATCCCCAAATCTCCGTACTGTACCGATTGAAAGGACATTTATTAGATCCTGCTCCATTTTTGAATAATACCTTTTCCTGTTTT
>JAIRRF010000212.1 GCA_031256115.1 Treponema sp. | reverse complement strand
TTATTATTCTGAGGAGAATTTTACCATAATCACAGGAAAAAATATTGATAAGAAAAACAAAGGAATCAACAGATAAAAAAAGATAATCCCCGGTTTAAAAACGGTAAGCCCCGAATACAGGATCGGTAATTCCCGGTTTGATTTTTTCTGTACCGATGAAAGGGGGCATCGTCATTTAGTGGAGGTCAAGGCCTGTTCCCTTGTAGAATACGGCGCGGCCATGTTCCCCGATGCCCCCAGTGAACGGGCATATAAACATCTTGAAGAATTGGCGGAATTAAGCCGGCGGGGGTATCGCTGCCATGTCCTTTTCGTGATTGTCCATGGCAGACCGGATGTATTTATTCCAAACCTTCACACGGACCCGGCATTGACGGCTGGTCTTTCACGCTTTAAATCCGTAGAAGTCCATGCGGCTCTGCTAAGAACGGAAAAAAACGGCCAGGCTGTTCTGGCAAAAACTACAGTACCCGTTGATTTAAACCACGGTTCTCTTGCGGAAAGCAACGGCGGGAGCTATTTAATCATTCTGGAAATTCAAAAAAAAATTGAACCCGAAGCGGGAAGCCTTGGGAGGATTCTCTTTAAACCGGGCTGGTATGTATATGCCGGATCTGCCATGAAAAATCTGGCCCAACGGATAAGCCGCCACCAGCGGAAGATCCGTAAACAAAAACACTGGCACCTGGATTACCTTGTTCCTTTTGCGGCCGGTCCCATCATGGCATTACCCATACTCTCATACCGGAATCTGGAATGCGCCCTGGCCCGGGATCTCCATGCCCTGGGAGGAAAACCTTCTATCAATGGTTTTGGTTCTTCGGATTGCAAAAAACACTGCCCCGCCCATCTGTTCTATTTTGCTGATTCACCCCTGTTGAACTATAATTTTATTTCAATGATTCTTCGTTACCGCCACCGGGAAGCGTTTGTAAAACCTTAAAACATACCGGAATGAAATGGGGTTTTCCCAGTTAAAACCGGCAAATCTGGTGGACAGCGCTCCCAATTATATTGCCATGATAGAAGCCGGAAAGCGGTTTTCCACCGATACAATGCTTGAAAAGATCGCCGTAGCTCTCCGTCGGGAACCCTGCGAATTGTTCTCGGCTACTCCCATACAAAAGCATTGGGAGGAAAACCTCCTGGCGGATTTTGCGGAATTTATCGCCTTAAAACAAAAAGATCAAAAGAAAGAACCGCTTCTTCACCTTGCTATATCAGACAACCTTGCCCAGCCACCAGAAAAAAAGCCTAAAAAGATAGGGTAGGGTACCCAGATTTAGGTATGACAAGCTTGCGAGGCACCCTGCGCTTCGCGTGAACATCTTTTTGAGTTTCCTACAGTCTCTTGTGCGGCTCTGCAAGATAAAAACCGATGCACTTGTTATGGTCCATTATTACGTTCGTTGGTTCGTGGTCAAAAAACTTCCCTGAATCTGATTTAATTCCCCTCAAACCGCAGCACCGGATTTCTGGCTGCGGCTGTATCGTCCAGTCTGCCCACAGGCGTAACATGGGGCGCATTTTTAAGAAGTTCCGGCTGGGTTTTTGCTTCCTCTGCGATTTTTGTTAATGCCCCGGCAAAGGCTTCCAGGGTTTCCTTGCTTTCCGTTTCGGTGGGTTCTACCATAAATGCTTCTTTGACAATCAGCGGAAAGTACACCGTGGGAGGATGGAAACCGTAATCAATTAATCGCTTTGCAATGTCCACTGTATGGATGTCATTTCCTAAATCCGGTGATGCGGTAAACTCGTGCATGCAGGGACGATCCGCTCCGTAAGGGGTAGGGTAGTGTTCCTTTATTAAAAAGCGAAGGTAATTGGCGCTGAGTACCGCCTGTTCCGATGCCTGCCGCAGTCCTGCCGCTCCCATTGCTCTGATATATGCATAGGCCCGGACCAATACGGCAAAGTTGCCGTTAAAAACCTTGAGTCGCCCGATAGAAGAAGCGGGCTGTTCCAAACAATAGGCCGGGGTTCCCTTCTGCACAGTCACCGGGCCGGGAAGATAAGCCCCCAGGGTTTTACCCGCCATAACCGCCCCTGCTCCTGGGCCGCCGCCGCCGTGGGGAGTGGAAAATGTTTTATGAAGGTTCAGGTGCATCACGTCAAAACCCAGCTCGCCGGGCTTTACAATTCCCATCAGGGCGTTCATGTTGGCCCCGTCACCGTAAACCAAGCCTCCGGCATCATGAATAATTTGATTAATCTCCACAATGTTTTTTTCAAAGAGCCCAAGGGTACCGGGGTTGGTGATCATCAGAGCCGCCAGGGTTTCCGCCTTGTCACCGCTTGCCGCTTCTTTTAAGGCGGCCATATCTACAGCGCCGTTTTCGTCCGAAGGGATGGTCTCGGCCGCATAGCCTGCCATACCGCAGGTAGCGGGATTGGTGCCGTGGGCCGAGTCGGGGATTAGGACTCTTTTTCGCTGTGAATTATTGTGAGCCAGATGCCAGGCCCGGATCATCAAAAGTCCCGCCAGTTCCCCGTGAGCGCCGGCGGCGTACTGAAGTGAACACGCTTCAAAACCGGTGATTTCTTTTAAGGCTTCCTGGAGCCGGTAGATCAATTCCAGACTGCCCTGATTGCAGGTATCGGAACTTAGGGGATGAGAAAGACGGAAGCCTCTTTGGGAAGCCGCTTCTTCGTTCATCTTGGGGCTGTACTTCATTGTACAGGAACCCAGGGGATAAAACTGACCGTCCACTGAAAAATTTTGCTGGGACAGCCGGGTAAAGTGGCGAACCACCGAAGCTTCGTCTAACTCGGGAATATTTAAATCTGCTCTAAGCAGCTCATTAGGCAAAGGTGTTTCCTCCACACCTGTTTTAGGAAGGAGAACCCCCCGGCGGCCCCTGGACGATAAACCGGCGCTTTGTTCAAAGAGGAGAGGAATAGTTTGATAAAATGATTGGTTTTCATTTGTCATGTACAAGCCGCCTTTAGAGAGTCGACCAGGCAGTCGATAGAAGCCCTGGAATTGTTTTCGGTAACACAGACCAGCAGTTCGTTTTTCCGTTCAGGGAAATACCGGGACAGGGGAAGGCCCGGT
Organism: Treponema sp.; assembly: GCA_031256115.1. Taxonomy (GTDB): domain Bacteria; phylum Spirochaetota; class Spirochaetia; order Treponematales; family Breznakiellaceae; genus WRIV01. The sequence continues at coordinate 454 of JAIRRF010000212.1, read as the reverse complement.
ACGATGCCTTTGTCGGAAAGTATATTGTAAACATCTTCAGCGGTTTTACCGGGGGGAAGCGTTACAATAAATTCTTTAAAGAAGTTTCCGCCTGTTTCGGCTACAGTAAAACCCTGCAATGCGGAGATCCGCTTTGCCGTATAATGGGAACGGTGCCAGCAAAGTTCTGCGGTTTCTTTTAATCCCTGCTTTCCCATTAACGAAAGGTAGATGCAGGAACGAAGCATGGAATGGCCCTGGTTGGAACAGATATTGGATACCGCCCTTTCCCGTCGTATATGTTGTTCCCGGGCGGAAAGGGTAAGGACAAAACCCCGTCTGCCCTGGGAATCCTTTGTTTCACCCACGATACGTCCGGGGATTTTGCGCATCAATTCTTTGGTAACCCCCATGATTCCCAGGAGAGGCCCTCCGTAATTCATGTTGTTTCCAAGACTCTGACCTTCGGCAATTG
>JAIRRF010000198.1 GCA_031256115.1 Treponema sp. | reverse complement strand
TTGTAATCCGTGTCAAGGTAAAGCCAGTCCTGCAAATAGGCGCCGTGAACAGTGTATACATCTCCCAATTCCCCGGCGCGGACCATTTCCCTCATCTGGTACACCAAAGGATAGTACCGGTAGTTGTAGTTAACCGCGTTAATAAGTCCTTTTTCCCCGGCTTTTTTGACAAGTTTTTCTGCATCTGCTGAATTAAGGGTCAGGGGCTTTTCGCATACCACATTAAGCCCCTTGTCCAAAGCATAATCCACCATTTCAAAATGAGTGTTGTTTCCCGTGCAAATATGCACGCAATCAAGGTTTTCCTTGTCTATCATTTCTTTGTAATCGGAATATCCTTTTGGAACCGACAAGGCCTCTGCCTTTTTCTGGTGGTCCTGGGTTTCGGCCAGGGCAACCACATCCACATAACCCAACCGGCGGAGTTGTTCAATATGCACTACTCCGATAAAACCGGTACCGATAACACCTGTACGAATTCTTTTCATATTTACCTCGCCATCTGCTTTTCTACATCCAGAGGCAATCCCCCCGACAAAATTCCGTTTGCGTTCATAAAGATGCCCTCGTCCAGCAATAAACCGGCCTCTGCGCCGTTGGTCATGGCGTTCCGTACATTCATGACAGCACGGGAATCCCCAATGTTTTGAATCTTAAGCCCCTTGTCACGCAGCGAATTGAACAACGTGTCATCCGGAACCTGTTTGGCTAAAATCACCGTATCCGCCTTAATAACTTCTTTCCTGAAATTAGCATCCATTAATACAACCGAGTCTGCTTTTATTTCCAGAATCGTAGACTTTGTATGAATGACCACCGGGATTTTGATCGGTGTGCCTTCAAGGCCCTGGGCGTTGCCGCCGGCAAATCGCATCTTCATGACTTCCCTGTGTATCGGTTCGATATCCGGGCAGAACTCAGCATCCTCTGTAACAAGGATCACTTCCCTGCCGCGTATTGCCAAAGCTTCCGCTGTATCGCTGGCTGCGTAGTGGTTGCCCCATACGATAACTTTCTGTCCGGTTTTTGCCGCTTCGGGCTTGCCCTCTTTAGGCCAGAATTCGCAGTTTTTGCGGGCGCAGATCAAAACATCTTCAAACTTAACGGCTTTATCTGCCCCTGGTATATCCGGCACAAATGTTTTGCCTCCCGTTCCGGCAAGCACCACATCAAACTTCGACAAATCTTCTTTCGCTGCGTCAACATTCAGGCGGACTTCAATACCAAGTCCGGCGATTTGCCTGCGGATCCAGTCCATATACCATTTCATTTTCTGTTTGGCCGGGACCATGCAGCATGTACGTAAAATTCCTCCGAGTTCGTTGTCTTTTTCCAAAATTGTTACTTTATGCCCCCTAAGTGCTGCAATTCTCGCCGCTTCCATTCCGGCAATGCCTCCGCCGATTATTGCTGCTTTTAGCTGGGTTTTGGCGGATTGAATATCCAGGAAACGCATATCGCCCACCGCGGGGTTTATGGCGCAGCGCATTTCTCTTTTTATCATAAGAGATTCTTTCCAACAGCCTATAAGACAGGAAATACATTTTCTGATTTCTTCGGGTTTGCCTGCCTTTGCTTTGTTTGCCCAATAAGGATCGGCTATGAGCTGCCTCGAAAGTCCCGCCATGTCGGTTTTACCTTCGCCTATGATCTTGTCGCAGTATTCCGGGCTGCGGAGTGTATGGCTTGTGATGACAGGTATAGAGACAACGCTCTTAACAGCCTCAGAGGTGTAGGTGTTCCAGCCTTCTTCATAGTACATCGGGTCCATGGTCGGTCCGGGAGCGTCGAAAATGCCTGCGCTTATGTCAAGCGCCGCAACACCGGCCGCTTCGAACATTTTTGCTATCTCTTTGGATTCATCGATAAAGCGGCTTCCCGGCATCCATTCTTCGCCGGAATAGCGTACCAGTATCGGGAAGTTCGGACCGCATTTTCTTTTAATCCTGTCAATAATTTCCAGGGGAAAGCGCATGCGGCCTGTGAGGGTGGCGCCGAAACGGTCATTCCTCTTATTGGTGTAGGGGCTCATAAACTGCGCTATCAGATAACCGTGGGCCCCGTGAAGTTCTACACAATCAAAACCGGCCTGCTGCACCCTCCAGGCTGCTTCGGCAAATTTTTCGATAAGGTCGTATACCTCGTCTACGCTCATTTCCCTGGCGATTTTGCCCTGGGCTGTGTCGCCGGCATAAATGACTTCATGTCCCGCCGAACCGGGAAGGTCGGAAATCATGTCGGAGCATGACATTTGATTTTTACGGGGATATGCCGCCTGTCTGCCGGGGTGCTGTATCTGCACGGCGCATTTTGCCCCGTGTTTCTGCATTGCATGGGCAAGGCGGTGAAGTCCCGGAATAAAGAAATCGGCGTCAACCGACAGGCAGGTTACGGTGGGCCTTCCGGTTTCCCTGTCGGGCGTAGAGGCTCCGACTATAATAAGTCCCGTCCCGCCTTTAGCAAGTTCCTCATGGTAGGCGATCACCCTATCATTGACGGCGCCGTCGGAATCGCCCGTGCTTATGTCGGTAGGCACTTGTACGACCCTGTTGGGTACGGTCATGTTCCCGATTTTAATTGGCGTGAACAGGTTCTTAAAATTCTTTTCCATAAATAGCCTCCATAAAAAATAAATTATTTAGTTCTTTTTTCTCTTGTATAAAACACAAGCATGATGAAAAGCACTATGCCGAAACCAAGCCATTTTCCTGCATCTCCCCAACCAAGACCCACCAAAAGGTTTGTAAGGGATTGCAGAACAAAAGATCCGAGGATAACGCCAAGGTAGTTTCCTTCACCGCCTCCCATGGAAACGCCTCCTACAACTGCCGCCGCTATACTCGGCATAACGTATGTGGACCCCATATCCTTAAATGCAATCCCCATGTTCCCAAGCAGTAAAAGCCCAATCAAACCCGCCCAGATACCGCTGAAAACAAATGCACAAAAGCGGACTAATCTTACGTTTATCCCGCTTAAGTAAGCGGCCCTTTCATTGGCGCCCACACCGAACATGAGTCTTCCGCATCCTGTTTTGTTCATTATAACCATCACAACAACCAGAATTACGGCAAGTAAAAACACTATGTTTGGCATCATCCCGGTCGATTTTGCCGCAATCAACTGTAAGACGGGCGCAGGCCTTCCGGTAATATTTTTGCCGGCGGTATATACATTGATTATCCCCTGTAAAATGCTCGACATGGCCAGGGTTACAATTAACGGCGGGAGTTTTACATATGCGGTCAGTGCCCCATTAACCATACCGATGACCATGCCAATGGCAATGGCGGTAATTATGGCCGGTAATAAATTTTCGTTCCTGCCGTCCATAATACCGGCGGTAAAAACCGCCGTTATAGTGGCGGTAAACCCAATAGACAAGTCAAGCCCGTTTCCGCCGACACACATTACAGCCATTTGGCAGAGGGCAAACAGCGCAATTAAGGCCGACATTTTAACCATAAGAAAAAGCTGCGACAGACTCAGAAAATTACCAACCGCAATCTCGCCTATAATAAACAGCGCAATAACCAAAAAAAACGCAACCCAGAATTTTTTATAATTTACAAATATATTTAATGCATAATTGCCGTTTATCACATCAGCCCCCCGCCCTGAGTGCCATTTTTTTACCGACATAGGAGTAGATGGCTGAACTGGAAATGGCTAATATCACAACGAGGCCGTTGACCAGGGTCTGGAAAGCATTGGGAATATTGGCAAAGAAGATTGCCTTGTTGACAAGGCTTAAGGTCAATGCGCCAAGCAGCGCCAAATAAACACTGCCCTGCCCTCCGGAAAGGGCAATACCTCCGACAACCGCCGCCGCAATTGCGCGCAGCGTCAATGGGTCGCCCATCCGAGCATCGCCCGATTGGTTTTGTGCTGCAAAAAAGATCGCTACCAAAAAAATAAAAACAGAATTTACCACATATGCCTTAATCTGTACTTTTGCGGTATCTATGCCGCTGGCATAAGCATTGTCCCGGCTGGAGCCTACGGCGTATATGTAGCGTCCGGTCCTGGTCCTGCTTATTACAAACCACAGGGTACAGGCCAAAATGACAAGGAATAACACAGGCGGGAAATATGCTCCGAAATTTCTAAGCCATGCAGGTGATCCATCAACAAACCCGAAGCTGTAAAACCCCTTAAACCAATTGGTACATTGACCTCCCGGTGTTGGCCGGATAAACAATGCTGTCCCAAGGCACATATACGATGTAGCGAAGGTAAGGACAATCGGATGTATCCTTAAATAACCCACGCCAAAACCATTCACCAGGCCAACAGCAATTGCGGCGGCAAAACAGGCAACAAGAGCGTAAATGCCGGTTATGGGGTCTTCCGTTTTCATTACATATGTCAATAAGCACACTTGCATGGAAAGATTGGAACCGACGGAAAGATCAACGTTTCCGGAAATCAACACTATGGCCTGGCCCATAGCCATAAGCACCAGGGGGGCGTAGGCATTGATATTCCGGGCCATAGCCCGGTGTTCAAAAAAATTATCCTGCAAAACAGCGCTAAGGATGACCATGAATACAAAGATGACGACTACGGAAGAATCCGCCCTGGAAGCAAATTTCTTCAAAACCGCAATGTTTGAAAAATTATTTCTTGGCATCGCGTTCCATCCCCTTTATCTTCATTGAAGCGGTAACAATCGCATCTTCAGAAATTTTATCGCCGATTATCTCCTCTACTATTTTTCCCTCATGCATAACCAGGATGCGGTCACAGTACGCCACCAGCTCTTCCGTGTCGCTGGCATAGAGAATAACACTCATGCCTTTATCTGCCTGCCGTAAAATATATTCGTAAAGCTCCGTCCTGGCACCTATGTCTACACCCTTGGCCGGGTCCACAAGCAGCATTACGGTAGTATTAAAAGGAAGCCACTTGCCGACCACCACCTTCTGCTGGTTTCCCCCAGAAAGGGTGTTGACCTGGGCGTCAATGTTATGGGTCATTATTAAAAGTGTTTCCACTATCTTTTCGGATTCGCTGCGGTATTCTTTGTTTTTGGTAAAAAATGGTTCTTTTTTCAGAGCTAGTTTTGGAAATATTAAATTCTTATAAACGGAATGTTGTAAAAATAAACCCTCCTGCTGCCTTTCCCCCGGCACAAGCAGGATGTTATTTCTTACGGCATTTACTGGTTTGTTAAGGCTGATTTCTTTGCCCATGACCTGGGCTTTGTAGGAAATATCAGCGTAGTCTCCGGCTAGAGCCAAAATCAGCTCCGTCTGGCCCTGCCCCGCAAGGCCGCCAATGCCGAGTACTTCGCCTTTTTTCAGTTCAAAAGAGATGTTTTTCAGACGTTTCCGGTAGTTCATGTTTTTTACGCTGAGTACCGTTTCACCGTCAGATTGAAACTTGCGTTTTTCTACCTTTTTCCCGGCTGTTTCTCCCACAATATAGCCGATGAGCTTGTCCACGTCCTTTTTTTCTTTGGTGAAATCCATTTCTCCGGCATTCTGGCCATTGCGAAAGACAGTTACATCGTCGCAGATCTCCATAACTTCCCACATTCTATGGGAAGTAAAAATCATTCCGATACCCCCCAAGGCCAGGGTCTTCATATAATCAAATAAATTCCTGACCTGTGCGGTTTCAAGCGAAGCCGTTGGCTCATCGAGTATTAGCACTTTAGGTTTGGCATAAAGGGCTTTAGCTAGCTCTGTTACCTGAACCTCGCCGGAATTCAACGTGGATACCTTACGCTTAACATCAAGACCGGGATAGAGCTTTTCTATGAGTTCATGGGATTTTTCAATGGCTGTATCATTATCCAAAAATAATCCCTTTGTTTCCTCCCCGCCAAGGACGATATTCTGCCATACTGTAAGATCAGGTATGACGCTTAGATTTTGAAACACCATCGCTATGCCGTCCATTTTTGCAGTGTGGGGATTTTTATATGTTACCTGATTTCCGCAAAACCGGACTTCCCCGGCGTCAGCCATGAAAAGCCCGGTGATGATTTTTGATATAGTGCTTTTTCCGGAACCATTGGCGCCAAGCAGACCCGTAATTCTTCCGCTCCTGCAGACAATATTTCCGTCCGACAGGGCAACAACACCGCCAAAGCGTTTCCGGATGCCTGTCGCTTCCAGCAGATTCATCAAGCTGCCTCTTGATACTCAAATAATGGGGCGGTGTCCGAAAAGCCAGACCTTCGTCTGTTAGATAAACTTGTTCGGACAGACCCCATTCATTGCCGCACGTTTACTGAAAAAGCGCGTCCACCTGGGCTTGTGTCAATATTTCCGAAAGAAGATAATCGTCCGGTTTGTCCTTCAGCATATTCCATGCTTCGTCAAAATTGTCATCCGTAAAAAATGCACCGACCTTATAGAAATATACATTGTTGTCAAGAATCCCGGGTTTAAATGTCTTCCCGTTGTAAAGAGCAAGGGCAATGCGGATACCGGTACCGACTATCCCGGGGGGATTAGGCTGGGTACAAGCCCTGAAGTCAGCTCCTCTTTGCCTTAGGGCATTCCACTCTTTGAAAAAAGCGGTACCAGGATCTCCGAACATGACTTTGGGAAGCCTGTTTAAATCCAAAAATGCCTGTAGACAGCCATATGCCATCCCGTCCTGGGTGATTACGCCGTCAATCTGCTGACCACCGCCGAGTATCTGCAGGGCTACGTTTTTTGCCGTCGCCTGGTCCCAGCTGCCGGTGGTGCTGGCTACCATATTAATCCCGGGATACTTAGCCAGAACGTCCGCCGTAGCTTTAATGCGGTCATTATTGGCCGGGTGCCCGTCAAGGCCGTAAATCTGAATTACATTACCCGATTGGAGGGCTCCCGCAATCCATTCTACATTCTTGGTGTTCCAAGCATAGTGATCCAGGGTAACGTTCACAACATTAGGGGCGGTAACTGTCGCGTCTGCCGAGAGAACCAGTAAGCCCGCATCCTGGGCTTCCCTGATTACGCCGTTTAACGCATCCGGTGAATTCGGGTTGATTACGATAATATCAACACCTTCCGAGATAAAGTCCCTTACGATGTTGGCTTGCTCTGTAGCATCCCCGTTGGTGACATTATTGACCATTTTGTAATCGGCAATAACACCGGCGTTTTTATACTCGTTACAGACCTGTAAAATACCATCAATCATGATGTCACGCCAGGAAGTACCCGAAGACCCTGTGGATATGCCGATAACCGGAAGCTTTGAGCCTCCATCCCCGGTTGCAGCCTTCGGGGCGCAGGAGATGAAAAGCATGGCTGCCATCATAAGAATAACCAAAAAAATACCTACTTTCCTCATTAAGACCCTCCAAAATTAATACTGATTAATCCATTTCACATTATTTTAGGCAACGCCCGGAAATGGTTTACTTACTATATATGGGTTATATATGCTTGTCAAGGTTTTTTTACCGTGTTTTGCTGTTATCGCTGAAAAATTCATCCTTGACAGGCAATTAATCCTATGATAGAGTCCACTAACCATACAAATAGCCGTACAAACAGATGAGTTTGGAGGGTATATGTCACAAAATATTCAGAAAAAACTGGAAGATGCGGCCATTCCGGTACTCCCTCAGAAGAAAGACTATGCCATAGGCTGTATCGGTGCCGGTTTTATAATGAATGACTGCCATCTTGTGGCTTACCGGAATGCCGGGTTTAATCCTGCAGCCATCACTTCGCTAAGTGCCGAAGAACGGGATGCCGCAGCAAAACGGCATACTATAAAAAAAGTTTACGATACCTGGCAAAAACTTGTGGACGACACAGATATCGAGATTCTGGATATAGCGGTCCCGCCGGATGTGCAGCTGGAGGTCCTCCGTTATGTCGCCGAAAAAAAACATTTAAAGGGAATACTGGCCCAAAAACCCGCTGCCATGTCCCTGGGGGAAATTCGGGAAATCGCCGCCATCGGAAAAACCCTGGGAATACCCATTGCGGTAAATTCCAATATGCGCTACGACCAGTCTATGCGGGCCCTAAAATACGCCCTGGACCAGGGTCTTCTGGGAAAACCCATACTGGCAACCATAGAGATGCGGGCAATTCCGCATTGGCAGGATTTTCTTAAAAAATATCCCCGGCTGGAAATCTACAGCATGGGCATACACCATGTTGATATTTTCCGTTACCTCTTTGGAGATCCCGAAAAGATCACCGCATTGTGCCGGACCGATCCGCGGACACAATTTTCCCACCGGGACGGTATCGTACAGTTTAGTTATCAATACAAAGACGGTTTTATAGCAACGAGCCTTGACGATGTCTGGGCCTGGCCTAACGAACCCTGTGAAAAAGACATTTATATTAAGTGGCGTGTAGAGGGCACTGAAGGAATGGCGGATGGTTTTATCGGTTGGCCCGTGTATCCCCAACGCCAGCCTAGCACTCTGCGGCTTACTACAAAGCAGGCCGACGGCTGGATTATGCCCAGGTGGGATACGGTCTGGTTCCCCGATGCTTTTGTGGGGACCATGGCAAGCCTCCTTAGGGCGGTTGAAAACGGAACAAAGCCGGAAATAGATATTGAAGACAATATAAAAACCATTGCCTGTGTCGAAGCCTGTTATGCGTCAATCCAGGAAGAACGCACAGTACGTTTGGATGAAGTCTTGGGACTTCATCCATAAGATGAAATCCTAGGATTTCATCAATAAAAAGAAATTCTAAACCGCAGAGATAACGAAAAGGAGGACTATATGTTGCTGCCGGGTATTTTTACTGGTTACTATCCCTATACTATTGATGAAGTAATCAAGCGGATAAAAGCTTCGGATTTTTCCTGCGTCCAGCTTGATGTGTCTTTTAAGGACTGCGACGCCGCTAAAGAGCATCTTTCAAAAAACAAGGCCAGGGAAATACGGGATAAATTCAGGGAGGCAAACCTCCCCATAACCGCCGTTTCGGCCTATACCAATCTGGTACATCCCGATCCGGAAAAACGTAAAGCCAACATAGCCTACTTTAAAATGATGGCGGAACGGGCCCTGGATCTGGGCTGTCCCTATGTGGCCAGCGAGACCGGAACCAATAACCGGGACAGCGACTGGGTTTGGGACGATCATAATGCCACAGAGGCTGCGTATCAGGAGGCATGCGAAATAATTTACGACGTTACCAAATTCGCCCGGGAAAACGGAGCCGTTTATATTGTAGAAAACTATGTGAACAACGTAATAGGTTCGATTGAACAGGTTCTGCGGCTGTTTAAGGATATCAATCTGCCGAACATTAAATTGCTCTGCGACCCCACCAATTATTTTGACGAAAGCAACATTGACAACGTGGATGTCCAACTCCGCCGGATCTTTGATGCCCTAAGCGACAAAATGGTTTTGGCCCATGCAAAAGATTGTAAACGCACCGGCGACACCGGAGAAAAGCATGCTGATATTGATGCCGATGAATCACATACCTTCCGGGGTTCCGGTGCGGTTGAGTTGCCTGCTGCCGGCCTGGGAGTGCTTAACTATGATCTCTACGTTAAACTTCTGGCCAAGGATCATCCCAATATGCCGATCATTATTGAACACCTGGACGAAAACGATATTGGCCGCGCCCAAAGCTTCCTGAAGGATACTCTTAAAAGACAAGGAGTATAAGTGAACTCCAGGGAAAGAATACTAAGTGCCCTAAACCACCAACAGCCGGACAAGGTGCCGGTAGATTTCGGCGGCAGCATGGTATCCGGTATCAGCGCATCCATGGTGTATAAACTTCGCAGGGCCTACGGGCTGCCGGAGCATCCGGTAAAAGTGATTGACTGTTATCAGATCCTGGGAGAGATAGAAGAAGATCTACGGGAAAAACTGTGCTGTGACTGTGTTTTGGTTTTACCCTATACCAATCTTTTTGGTTTTAGAAACGATAATTGGAAACCCTGGACTCTTTTTGACGGAACGCCGGTGTTGGTTCCGGGTGATTTTAATACCAAGCCTGATTCCAGCGGAGGACTCTTCCAATATCCCGAGGGTGATCAGACCGTTCCCCCCAGCGGCTATATGCCAAAGGGCGGTTATTACTTTGACGCACTTATCCGTGATGCTCCCTTTGATGAGGA
>JAIRRF010000152.1 GCA_031256115.1 Treponema sp. | reverse complement strand
AGGAAGTTTTTTCAGGGTTAAGAACCCAAATTACCAGATTCTGTTACGACAATTGGGGACGCTGCTTTTAGTTATTGTTCAAAACTGGAATCAATTACTATTCCTGACAGCATTACATCCATTGGATTCCTGGGTCAACAGGAATTGCACACATCCAGATCATGGTTGATCAATGCAAAAACGACCAATTTACCGCTGAACCGGCCATACAATGTATTCTAATAGTTTTGGCGGTGGGGGTTGAGTTCCCTGATCAGTCCATTTTGGCATGCGTAAACAAATGTGACGCCGAGAAGCGTCCGTTAATAATGCCATGACCAGCATGGACTGAGCGGGGAACTTAACCCCCACTGGCATTATTTATTTAGCTTATCTTTATGTCAGACTCAATGGTAAATTGGGATTTATTAATCCTGGTCCTGCAGATAATCCCTGTCCGGGTCTTTTTTTAACAGCACATCGCCCAACAAAAACAGGGCAAAAAGAATAGAGCCCATTAAAAAAGCGATAGCCCGGTAGGATTTACCGGAAGGAAGCGGCATAATTGCGGTTCTGATCATTCCAGGCTTTAATTCACCGGCCCGACCCCCGTAAAGCCCGACAATCCGGACAAACCGTTCTCCGTCGATTCCATAACCGATTTCTCTGGCTTTTATCCGGATCGTTTCTGAATCGTAACGCAAGGCATCCCGGCTTCCTTCCAGATCCTGGTTAATTGCCTGCAATTTTTCCATATTTTCCAGAATTTTTTGGTGTTCCCCCAGTAGTTCCCTGTAGGGAATAATACCCCCGGGCCCATAATAAACTGTAAGAACAGTATAAACAACTAAAGAAAACCAGGGAACCAGGATGTATTTTCCGAGTTTCATTATTCAATTTACGGATTTTTGCCCTTTTTTCTTTAAATATGAAACCCTATATTTGATATCTGTTAACCGATTTCCAATATATTGACAGCTTATTATTCATATAATACAATAAAATAAAGAAATAGTTATTAATTTCATGGTTTTTTACCGATATTAAGTGATATACGTGTTTTTCGGGAGCATTTAATGGCTGGAAAAAGCGATCCTTCAATATACGATGACAGAACGGCATTCGGATCATCCGATGAATTGGACGAGTACGGTGTTTGGGTAAAGAGTGAGCCCCAGGATTTGTCCGCTTCTTTGCCGGACATTGAAGAACTTCCGGATCTTGACTCATCAATGGATGAAAATTTTGATTTATCGGAAACAAACGATTTATCCGATGGCAGCCTGGATTTACCGGACGATTTTGATTTACCGGATATGGATGACTCTTCCGGCAGCGGTTTGGAGATTCCCGGCTTTGATGATCTTATAGATGACAATCTGGCAGACGTTAATCTGGATTTACCGGAAATCGTTGCCCCGACAGGTGAGGATTTGATCCAACAGGATGGAACAGCCGGTTTTGAAGATGATTCCAAAGAACCTGAAACAGATTCTGCATATGAAGACGATTCCGAAAGCTCTTCCGATTTGGAATTTGAAGAGATTCCCGAAGATTCTGACCTTCCTGAAGGTATAAGCCCTGTTTCCATTGACCGGGAAGGTTTTACTGAAATTTCCATGAACGATTTTATGGATTCTTCCGGCACGAACCCTCCGGAAAGTATTGATTTTGGCAATCTGGACAACAAAGTATCGGAAATGGAATCATTTTCCCAAAAAATTTCGGCACCGGCTTCTTCAGGCTCCAATACCGGGACGGATCTGTCTACCCAACTTCTTCAAAAAATCGCCGATGAACTTTCATCCATAAAAAAAGAAATTACAAGCCTTAAATCAGAATTAACCGTGGTCCGCGGCGAGGTTAAAGATGCTGAAAGCGCCGATTCCAAAGGTTTTTTTGATGAAGAAGATGATGAAAAAATCGCCCTTACCGGGGACGAACTTGACAATATTCTTAATACCGCAGACTTTACCGAGGAAACAGGTTCCGGTGAAGGAATTGACGGTGATCTTTCCGCAGAAGAGTCCTCAGATATTGTGGAAATAAACCTGGAAGAAGAAGTGTCCGCTGATACTGCTGGAATAAGTCTTGAGGATGAAATGACCGTTCCTGATGAGGCAATAAAACTTGATGAGGAATTGGAGAGTACTGTCAGCGAAGATTATGACGTTGATATAAATATAGAATCTGAAAATTTACCCGAATTTGAAGTTTCTTCAGAATTAAACTCCCTTAGGGAAGCCGGAGCAATACATGCTACCCAGCCGCCCGAAGATACAAGCTATTTGGAAGAAGACCCCCATGTTGACACTGAAGATATAATTGATGATCAAATTGATTTTTCCGATGTAGTAATTGACGAACCGGATCTAAGCTCCCAGATTTCAGAAAATCCAATTACCGAACCTGAGATTGAAAATATCTCCATCGATCTTGAAATGGAAGACGTTGTCTTGGAAGATGATTCCGGTGAAGAATCGCCCTTGCCTGATGCTGTTTCTGAAGACTTTGTTTTTGAAACCGAAGAAACCCTTGAAATACCGTCTGAAGAAGAAACAGAAGCACTTGAAATCCCCATTATTGACATCCTTGATAATGATTTAGCATTGGATGAAATCCCTGATACCGTTGCTGATGAGAACCTGGATATTTCCAAAACAGGTGATGCCATTCCTCCTGATTTAAAACAGGAGCTTAGAACGGTTCTGGCTTATATGGATCAATTGCTGGAATCCCTTCCGGAAGATAAAATAGAAGAGTTTGCCAAGTCTGAATATTTTGATACCTATAAAAAACTTTTTGAGGAATTAGGTTTAGCTTAAATGGGGCTTTTAAGTAAAGCCGAAGGCGGCAGTCTTGAAAGCAAATTGAAAAGCAACGGAGAACATACCGAATCGATTTCGAATTGCGGCGGCCTGCTAAAAAAAATCATGGAAAAAAAAAATCCTTCTGCTCCTCTGGAAAAAGCAATAAAAGAAAAAATTTCCGGTATGATTGACGGTTTTAAAATCCTGCAGGGTGTGATTATTGAAACGCCCAGGTATTCAGCGGAAGAATTTTCAAAACGGCTTACTGTCATGGTTTCCGGTTTTGGGGTGGTCCAATTATTATCTCAAAGCCGTTGCGTTGTGTTTTTTGATTCCACACATGACAAGGAACTTATCGGGCGGCACCTTGCAAAAACTGTTCCCGGGGAAAATATTTTTACTTTTAAAGCAGAAAATTATAAAAAAGCTTTTTCTCTGCTTAAGCCCTATTTGTGACAGAAAAACTCGTTCCCGCAAAAAAGAATTATTCAGTTCAGGTGGGAGCTGCGGCTCTCCACTCCCGATATGATCCTGCATTGGAAGCAAAAAAGTATATAGATTCTCTGTACCTGCAATTCCACCGCTATTTTGTCCTGATAGAACCGGGACTTGGCTATCTGGCAGCGGCATTGAAAAAATTATACCCTCTATCCAAAATTATAACCATCCATTGTTCTTCATTTTTTAACAAAGATGAAGGATTAAGCTGGAATCCCGGTTCTTCCCTAAGCCTGGAATATTTTCTTGAAGAAATTCTTGTCGATTCAGATGCTTCGGAGATACAGCTTATTGAATGGAAGCCTTCGGTTAATGCCTACGGAAAATCCTGTCTGGATATAGCCAAGAGAACAATTGAATGTATCCGGCGAATAAGCGCCGGACGAAATACGGTACGGAATTTCGGGCGGCGCTGGATCCGAAACGTTATACGAAATCTGGAATTATTTGTAAATCCCCTGGAGCTCATTCCCGGATCAGGACCGGTAATTGTATGTGCCGCAGGTCCAAGCCTGGAAGCATCATATGAAAAAATATTAAAATGGAAACAAAGCCCTTTTCCACCTTTTCTTATTGCCGTTTCTTCTGCCGCACCTGCCCTTATGTACCGTGGTATCAGACCGGATTGCATTGTTGCAACCGACGGAGGCCCCTGGGCGCTTTTTCATTTATTCGAATCATACCGGTAGTACAAAAAGCAATATAACGGCCTTCTTTTTTCTGAGGATAATGCGCCTATTCTGGTCGCCTCTCTTAACTCTGCAATTCCTTCACAGGCTGCCCATTGGCCGGTACTTGTTCTTGGGGACGGCAGTCTTTGGCAGGAACTGCTGATAAAACATTCCGGAAGTCCATGTT
>JAIRRF010000168.1 GCA_031256115.1 Treponema sp. | reverse complement strand
AACGGTAGTTTCTGGGATCCTGCTGGATAAGCCGGCGCAGAGAATCAATGGCTTCGGAAAATTTATTCTGGGCCTTGGCAACCATGGCCAAACCTAAAACCGCATAGGTGTCGAATTCTATATTTAGAGCCCGGTGATAATAATCACAGGCGCTTTCATGATCTCTCATTGTCCGGTATGCGTCTCCTGCCCGGGTAAGGATAACCTTATTCCGGGGGTCCTCATCCAAAATGCGATTCCAAAATTCCAGGGAACGGTGTTGCTGGTTCATGCCCCGGTAACAATCTGCCAGGCCGAAAAGGGCATAGAAATTTTTCGAGTCCCGTTCAAGGGCCTGTTCGAAGTAGGCAATGCCCCTGTCAAAGGTCTTTAATTTCCGATGGCAGTTACCTATGGAAGTAAGAACACGGATATCCACATTTTCCGGATTTTGTTCCAGCATTTTCTGCCAATAGAACAATGCATTCTGGTATTCATAAAAATCATAGTGAAGATGTCCAAGACCGATTATGGCATAGGGGTTGTCATTCTCCATTTGCAGAACCTGAAGGTATACTTCCTTGGAATGTTTAAAGTTTCGTACTTTCCGGTAAGCATCGGCAACTCTGGTCAGTACCGTTATGTTTTGGTCATCCTGGAGCAGGTATTGTTCCCAAATTTCAATGGCCTTATGGTATTGATTCAGGGTTTTATAACAGTCTGCCAGCCCGAAAAGAGCATAATTATTTCCCGGATGATATTCCAAGCAGCGATTGTAATATGTAACTGCATCCAGGTAAGCTTTTTGTTTCCTTGCCGCATCTCCCAGACCGACAAGGGCATAGTTGTTGCTGAGGTCCATCTCCAGAATTTTTTTAAAACAATTCAATGCTTCTTCTATTCGGTTTTCCCGCAGAAGCTGGTAGCCCTGTTTTGACCAGTGGGATAAAAAAGCTGCCGAATCATCACCCGGCTCTGCCTGTTCATCCAGGTATATCGGATCTTCATCATTCATTATTAACCTCTTCGTTTATCAGGCCCCGGATAATTTCCGACAATTGCTGTATTATTGGTTCCGCTTTAGTCCGGTTCGGAGCTATCCAATACATTCTTAGGGCATCTAAATGCCGTCCCTGGGCCATATAGAAATCCCCAATCCTGGACAGTCCGCCCGAATAGCCTGTTGTTAAAAAAATCCGTCGGGCTCCTTCGGCATCACCTGTATTAAAAAGATGGTTTCCCTTCCGGTTAAGCGCCGCCTTGGTACTGCCGTCCATGGAAGGCTTTACGGTGGTTTTGATAAAACCCTGATGTTCCTCAAAACGTTCAAAGATTTTTTTATATTCCACTTTTTTGTCCTGCCTTATACAAAATACTGATTTTAAACCTGATAATCAAGTTTTTTTAATATTTTGGAAATCGGGCGGGAATTTTAAAAAAAAATCCACCGCCGAGTTCCCGTAATATCTGGTTTCCTTTAGCAATAAATTCTCTTGTACAATTTGTTTCATAAATTGCTCTTTTTTAGGCCGGTGAATCATCAGCAGAGAAGTATTATTCATAAGCGGCGATGTTCCGATTCTGTCCAGAAGTTCAGTTTTATATTGGTGGGTAAAGGGGGGATCGCAAAAGATAAAATCAAAGGATCTCCGGGCCCTCCTTATGTATAATTCAACGGGCATAAATCGGCAGTGAATTCGGACAGGTGAAAAGGCTGTATTGTCGAGCAATGTTTTTCGTTTGTGCTTGTCAGATTCAACTGTTTCCAGGTAAACTGCTCCCCTGGAAGCGGCTTCCATGGCTATTATTCCTGACCCTGAAAAAAAATCCAGAAAGGATGCTCCGGTTAAGTCCCCCAAAACGGCAAAAACCGATTCCCTCATCCGCTCCATTGCCGGCCGGATTATCCCGACCGGAACCGGAAATGTTCTTCCCTTTAGGGTTCCTCCGGTAATTCGCAGTACCTTGGCCCCCCGTGATGTGTTCATCAGCGGCTCAATAATACCTGCATCTCGTCATAACCCACTACCGGTTCAATTGAAAGGTCCTTTGTTTCAATGATTAAATCCTTAATTGAGCTTTGTCTCTCCTGGGATTGGCTTGTTAGAGGGCCGGTTCGTTCCCTTAATTCAGGATTACAGAGAGCGCTTATGCTGCCTTCCCCGTTATCCAAAACATTTAATATTTCATGAAACTGCCGTTCCGTTTCTGCCAAATTATAAAACTGTTTATCCCGTTCAATAAGACGGGAATTATCCTTAAGACTTAAAAGGAGGCTTGTCAGGCAGGAATTAATAAAATCCAAATCGTCCAGAGTCTTATTCAGGAAAAGATCCGCATCTGTGTCAAGGATTAAAAGATCCTGGATCATTCTTATCCGGATATTTAATATGAATATATTGTCTTCATAATTTATGTGTTTGTTCATTTATTTATTTTTCGGCAGGTACGGCTTCAGTATTGACATTGTTTTTATTCCTTGATATATTATTTAAAATATTATTTGAACCTCTTTATCCGTTCAAAAAAGCGGATCAATCCAGTCCGTAAGGAGGACCAAATGCGTCAGTATGAACTGACGGTCATCTTCCCCCTGGAAGAAGACCTATATCAAGTCGGCAGGGAAACCGTTCTTGCAGATCTTGCCGCCCATGGGGCGGAAATCCTTAAAACCGATGAAACCGGTGACCGGGATTTGGCTTACGAAATTAATAAACGAAAAAGAGGCAAATATCTGCTCTTTACCCTAAAGCTTGATCCGGTCAAAATCAATATTCTGGACAAGGTATTTAAGCTTAATGCCAACCTTTTGCGCTACCTTTTTGTAAGAATCGAGGAATGAAATGGCAGATATTAATCAGGTTGTTTTAATTGGCAGATTAACCAGGGATGCGGAATTAAAATATACAGCCGCAGGTCAGGCTGTGTGCAAATTTTCCATTGCCGTAAACCGCCGCAGAAAAACAGGAGATCAATGGGTGGATGAACCCAGTTTCTTTGATATTGTACTTTGGGGCAAACAGGGAGAAACCCTTCACCAATACCTTGTTAAAGGTAAGCAGGTTGGCATAGACGGAGAACTCCGGCAAGACCGTTGGGAGCAGGACGGACAAAACCGTTCCAAAGTTGAAATAGTAGCCAATAACATTCAGCTTTTGGGAGGCGGAAACAACGGTCCCAATACCGGAGGAAGTTCTTCTTTCAATTCACCCGGCACTTCATCAAGCGGTTCATCAACGTACCGGCAGGATAACTCTCCGAAAGCTGATAACATCGGAGACAGTTTTACGGATGACATTCCTTTTTAATTAAGTTGATTTTCCAAGGAGTTACTAGATGTCTGACGAAAAGTATATGGAGGAACGGGGAACTCGTTTTGAAAGGGCAATGGAAGCCCAAATGGACGGCAGGGATGGGGAAGATAAAACCGGCAGGTTAAAAGGCAAGGTTTTTTTTAAGAAAAAAGTATGTCGTTTTTGTACCCAGAAATTAAAAATCGACTATAAAGACGGAGATATGCTTCGTAAATTTATTACCGAACGGGGAAAGATCCTGCCCAGACGCATTACCGGGACCTGTGCCAAACATCAACGGGCACTGGCGGCGACAATAAAACGGGCAAGGATCATTGCTTTGCTTCCTTTTGTGGCAAATTAGTGGAAAACCGGCAGAGTTTTCAAACTAAAGCCCTTTCAGGAGCAGGGATTGCCTTAGCCGGTGCGGCAGTAAGCGTAGCCTGCTTTCGGACAGGTTATTTTATCTTCTTTTTTTTACTGCCCCTGGCCCTTGCCGCCTTTTTCGGAGAAGCGAGAACCGCCTGGACGGCAGGGATCTTTGCAACAGCCTTAAATGCCATAGTATCAATTGGGTTTTATTTTCATCTGGGAGCGAACCCTGGGCTGTTGCTGTGGAATGCTCTTTATTATTCAACAATGGTTATGACCTTTACCTGGATTAATGCCCCCCCGGGAACTTCCAGGGGAACCCCGGGAAGGTTTTGGTTTTTTAATGAAATTCCATACCGCATGATTGCCGGAGCGGTAATATGCGTTCTTTTCCTTTCGCCCATTTTCCTTTCCATAGTTAATGATCCGGAATTAAAATTTCTTATTATTGGACAATTGGAAAACCTGGGATCCGCCGTTGAATTTTCCGGCCCTACGTCGGAAGAAATTCTTTCCCGTTTAGTGTACGTGGGATTACGGGGAGGGATACTTCTTTCCTGTCTTGTTTTCTGGTGGATTAACAGGCAATTTGGATTGCTGATAACCCGGTTTATCCGGCGTGAACATACAAAAGAGTCCGGAAAGCTTATTTCCTTTCGAACTCCTTTCTTTTTTGTTTGGGTTTTTTCCTTTTCTCTGGGTGCTGTAGTATTGGGCAGAGCCGCTCACCTTGATCCGGTGGAAATAGGCGGCTGGAATATTCTGGTTCTTTCGGCTATACTGTTTTTAGTTCAGGGAGGATCCATAGTATTACATTTTCTTGCCCGCCTTTCATCTTTACCCCGGATCCTAATCAGTGTTGGG
>JAIRRF010000133.1 GCA_031256115.1 Treponema sp. | reverse complement strand
AGTTGGTAACATTGACTTCGGCTGCATATGCTGCCGACGGTACTGCCGGTATCGAAAAGATAATAATAACAATGGAAACCCCCGACGTCGGAAGCTCCGGAGGCGGCTTGTGCAGACTTCTTGTTAACATCCCGGTTATAGCGATAGATACTGGCGCCAATGGTCTTACCTGGTATATCCGGGGCGGGCTGAACAATTTGGCCCCTGACGGAGGAAAGGGTACGACAGCACCTTCGGTGGTACTGCCCTCAACGGGCGGGGCGATTATCCTGGGGATTGGAGTTACCGCCATGAATATTATTGTTTCAGGGCCTTAACCAATTCTTGTTAAGGGGGACGGTGGCATGAAATGCGGGTTTGTACTACTCTTGTTTCTCAGCCTGTGCTTTTTAGGCTGCTCTCCCCCCATAGGCTCCCTTGGTTCGGCCGAAGGAGACGGCCTTGTAGCCATGCCGAACAGGATGGCATATTCGATAAACAATATGTTTAACAGGGACTACGATTTAAAGGTTTTTATCAACTACAGGGGAGGGCTGGAACAGATCCCCATTGACCAGGTTGAGATCAGCGTAGAGGATCCCGGTAATGATCGTAAACCCGTCTCCAAAAATGGTTTTATTTTTTCTAAAATTGGGAGACACATTATTGACGTAAGCTACGGCGGCCTGTCCGACCATTATTCGGTGGAGGTGACGAATCCTTTTGGTCTGGGCGGCGGCGGCGATGACGGGAACGGGATAACAATTGAGTGGGCCGGTCCGTAAAGATTCTTGTATTGTTGATTGGTCTTGGTTTCCCCCTTTTTAGCCAAAGCTACCATGATATAAGCATATATGTTCCTTCCGTGACAGGCGGCGGCATTCAGCCGGAGGATAACGCCTATATTACCAAAGTAATTGTAATGGAGCTTTCGTCCTGGAATTATTCGGTAACGAATTCGGAAGGGGAGGCCCGTTATTCTGTAATTGGCAGAATTTACCACCCCGATTTGGTCTCGACCGATAAATACTCGGTAAGACTCCAGGTCCGGGATAACAATATTGCAGAAATCCTGGTAGAGCAGGAAATGGACTATGAATCCATGTCGGATATTGATGAATTTTTTGCCGTCATGCTGTTCAGGCTGGTTTCTCTTATACCTCTTCCCATTTTGGAACACCCTGTGGTTGAGGGGCCTGCTCCGGTTTATATCCTTTCCCCGGCTGCCGCCGCTCAGACCCTGCCTGACGACAACTGGCGCGACAGGTTCCTGTATGCGGCCGCATACGCATTCTGGACTCCCAGAATTTACAACAGCAGGGAGCAATCAACCTATTTTGCAAATTATGGGGCCGGTATTTCCGCAGAGGTGCATTTTTTAAATAATATGTCCCTTGAAGCGGGTGCGGAAATAGCCTCCGACTGGGTTAGACTTTCATACGGTGCCAACGGCGAATTCAGGGATTATATAGCGGCAATACCCCTGTTGGTAAAACTTGTCTTAAAACCTTCCGGTAATTTTATGTTGGAGCCCTACGGGGGTGTAAATATCAACATTTCGTTATTGGGCACCGTCAGACCTCCCCTGTTTTCCGTCCTGGGGGGCTTTCAATACGGTGTAAAAACCTGGCAGGGTGTATTGTTTGTGGACCCCCGGTTTGCCCTGGACATCGGCGATTCTACTATTACCGCGGGATCAGACAACAGAACATACCGCTATAGCCGGACAATAATACAAATCAGCATTGGCTTCAAATTCGCTGTCAAGTAAATAACCTTAGCTTGATCCGTAATCTTTTATCCGTTAAAGTGTTATATTCAGGGAGCTAAAATGAATAAAAACATGGTTTTAGGAACACTGCTTTTTTTCCTTATGTTTCCGCTCTGGGGGCAGACATCTTCTGTCAATTCTTCGGATTTTATCCTGGAAGGTACTGTTTTGGTTGAATACCGGGGCACAGACAGGAGCGTAAATATCCCGGCGTCCCTGGGAATAACCGAAATAGGGGATGAAGTCTTTAATGAACAGGTAAGGGTTGTTGTTATTCCGGAAGGGGTAAGGAAAATACGGAGTTCATTTTTTAATTGTTATGAACTTTCCAGGGTTGTCCTGCCTTCGAGTTTAACCGAGATCGGAGACTATGCATTCAGCGGCTGTGAAAGACTTACAGATATAATTATTCCCCCAAGAGTAACTTCTATCGGTAACGGTGCGTTTTTTGAATGTAAGAGCCTTGCCTCCATAGATATTCCTTTCGGCGTTACCTCCATTGGGGCCCGTACATTTTATGAGTGCGGCAGCCTTACAAAAGTTTCCCTTCCCGCCGGTCTTAGGTCTATCGGAAGCAGGGCATTTTTCGGATGTACCAGCCTGAAAGAGGTAACAATACCTTCCGGTATTACTTTAATAGAAAACGGAACCTTTGCCTGGTGCCGAAACCTTACAAGCGTGAACATACCTGCCGGTGTTACAGTTATTAAACTTCACGCTTTTTTAAATTGCAGTGCGCTTGGCAGCATTATTATCCCCAATACCGTTAGAACCATTGAAGATGAAGCGTTTTATGCCTGCGAAAATCTTTTAAGGGTACATATTCCCGCAAATATTACCTCTATTGGATTAGGCGTCTTTGGCAGGTGTACCGGACTCAGGGAAATTACTGTAGATCCGGGAAATCCCATTTTTTCCTCTATTGACGGGGTCTTGTTTGATAAATACATGACTGTTCTTATCGAATACCCTGCGGGCAAACAAGCGATAGTCTATACGATTCCCGATGGGGTAAAACAAATCGGAGATTTTGCATTTTCCGGCAGCATCAATCTTCTAAGCATAGCCATATCCGATGATGTTCAATTCATCGGAACCAGGGCATTCGAATGGTGCCAGGGGCTCAGAACTGCCGTGGTGCCCAGAATCACCAGGTATAATGCAGATGCATTCCCCGAAGCTACAGAAATAATCAGAAAAGATTAAGCTATAAAGTCGGCTGGATCCAGGCAATCCGGAATATAGCCCAACTCTTTGATTTTTTTGACCAAATATCTGACAGACTCTGCGGCATCGTTATTGCTGATTTTATTGTCGTAGATGGAATAAAGTTTACGGACATTTTGGGGTGTAAGGTTTGGCATAAGCACATTGGCCCCCGCTGCCAGGGCCTGTTCTCTGCCGTCCTTTGTAAGGGTACCCAGGGCGGTAGTCGCAGGCAGCAGGACCCGGGGAAGGAGCAGCCGGGTGAGGGCTAGTATCCGGAGGGTTAAACCGGCGTCTCCCGGGGGATGATTTTCAAAGGGAGTATTTGCGGCGGGAATAAAAGGTCCTATGCCAACCATCCGGGGTTCCAGTTCCGCCAGAAACCGGAGATCCGCCAAAAGAGATTGCGGCGTTTGGAAAGGGGAACCGGTCATAAATCCCGCCCCGGTCTCGAAACCAATTTCTTTCAGGGCAAAAAGACATTCTTTTCTGGCAGGTAGTTTCATCTCCGGGGGATGCATGGCCCGGTAATGTTTATCATCAGCGCTCTCGTGCCTTAATAGGTAGCGGTTTACCCCGGCCTTAAACAGGGCTTCGTAACTTTTCCGGCTGCGTTCCCCTATGGAAAGGGTAATCGCGTGATCGGGAAATTCGGCACGGACGGCACGAACTATTTTACAGAGCCTTTCATCGGTGAACCAGGAATCTTCCCCCCCTTGCAGCACAAAGGTACGGAGCCCCAAACGTTTCCCGTTCCGGCAGCATTCCAGGATTTGTTCCCGGCTCAGGCGGTAACGCTTTAACCGGGTATTGCTTCGTCTGATTCCACAGTAGTAACAATCGTTTTTACAGTAGTTGGTAAATTCTATTAAACCCCGGAAATACACAGTCTTGCCGAAATGTTCTTCCCGGACTTTTTGTGCCGATTTAAAAAGTCCTTCAGTTTCTTCCCTGTTTTCAGTGCTAATAAAATGCAGCAGCTCTTTATCGCTTAACATAATAAAAGATCTTCTATTTTGCGGCAGAGTTCCTGAAATTCCGCGCCGCGATAATCCCTGGGCCGGGAAAGGGGGATAGGCACTTCTTCATCCAGCTTTCCCTGGTTCATTAAAAAAACTTTGTCACCGAAAAAAACCGCCTCTTCTATATCATGGGTAACAAGGATAACGGTAAGTTTAAGCTGCCGCCATAATCTTTCCAGTTCTTCCCGGAGCCTGAGCCGGGTAAAAGCATCCAGGCTGCATAAAGGTTCGTCCAATAAAAGAATATTGGGCTTTCTGCAAAGACACCGGGCCAGGGCAGCGCGCTGGGCCATGCCCCCCGAAAGTTCCCGGGGCAGGGAAGCGGCCCGATCCTCCAGGCCGGTCATGGCAAGAACCCGCTGTATTTCATTTTGAACCGACTTCTTTTCTGTTTTGCTCCGGGGATAGGGAAAAGCCAGGGCAAGGTTTTGTTCTACCGTAAGCCAGGGAAGAAGCCGGGGATCCTGAAACATAAAACCCATTTTTGGAATACCCGGAAATCCTGAAGAGTTTTCCGCAAAAAACTCTGTGCTGCCTGAATCCGGTTTTTCCAGTCCCGCTATCAGTTTAAGCAGCGTTGTTTTTCCGCATCCGCTCCGGCCTACAACAGCCGTGTAATTGCCGTTTTCTATCTCTAGGCTGCAATCGCGGAGGGCATGGATCGTTTCTCCATCGGGGCCGGAGTAACTCTTGAAAAGTGAACGGACATCGATTTTCACACCGCCACCTGATTGTGTCCGACAAGCCTCCGGGCCAGAAACCGGAGCAGCGCGTCGAAAAAAGCCCCCAGGATACCGATGCTGATGATCCCCACAAAGACCCGGTCTATCCGGGCCATAGCCTGGGAATCGGTAATAAGATAACCCAGCCCCGATGCGGCGGCAAAAAGTTCCGCACCCAGCAATGCCCGCCAGGCATAACCAAAACCCAGCCGCAGCCCCGTAATAATCTGGGGGAGCGAAGCGGGTATCAGCACCGAAAAAAGATGCCGGGGAAAGGATAATTCCAGGGAACGGGATAATTCCAGCCAGTTGCTGTCCATGGTGTCAAAACCGCTTTGGGCATTAAGAAAAACGGGAAAGAACGAAGCCAGCAGAATCACCGCCAGCTTGGACCCTTCGCCCAGACCGAACCATAAAATAAGCAGGGGAATCATCGCCAGGGGCGGTACGGCCCGGATCATTTCAAAAAGCCCGTGAAAGATCCGACGCAATACGGGACTTTCATGGAAAAGAAGAGCCAGGGGAAGGGCGCAGCAAACGCTTAAGGCATAGCCCCCCCAAACCCTTACCAGGCTGACGGCGATATGTCCCAAAAGATCGCCGGAAACAATAAGACCCAGCGCCGCGTTCCAAACCCGTGCCGGAGAAGGGACCAGGTAGGGATTAAGAAGGTCCAGGGAAGAAAGGATTACCCAAATTACAATGATGATTAAGGGCAAAGCTATATGTAGCATCCATTCTTTACACAGCTTCGGTAACATCCAATAACCGTTCTATGGCGTCCGGATCCCTCGCACGGCCTACCTCTTTTCCGTTGGAAGACAGGAGGATTGCCGTAGGTGTTGACATTACCTGGCGCCGTACTGCCTCAGCCAGTCCTTCATTGGTATCTGCATCGTAGAGTTCCATGGGGATGCCAAGCTTGCCCGCCGCAGTTTTTGCCGAAGGGCAGGCAGGGCAGGCAGGACGAATAAAGAGGAGGATCCTCAGTTCTGTTCCGGCATATTGTGAATCATCTTCCGTAATAGTTTTTTCTGTCGTTTCTTCCTGTACCATAGGGGTGCAGGAGGCCAGCAGGGATGCATCCGGTTGAAACATTACCCGCTGGCCGTATTCTTCCCGCTTACCTCTGTTCCAGTTCCGTACCGACCGGTAATAACCCACGATACGGCTATACACTTCCGCCGGCGTCCCCTTCACGCCGGAGATAGCTTCCCTTGCCGCTGCAAGTTCAGTTTCGATTGCCTCAAGGTTTCTCATATTTTATCCTTTTTGTTTCGTTTGCTAACAAGTTAAGACTTCCTCCCGTTCTTCTTCCAAAAGGGCAATACGGCTGGACAGATGTTCCTTTTCTTCTTCTCTGCAAAGGGGGCAAAAAAAATGTTCCCCTTTTAAATAACCGTGAACAGTACAGACGGAAAATGTAGGAGAAATGGTAAAGTAGGGAACCCTGTAATTGCAGGCTATGGCTTTTACCAGATCCCGGCAGATCCGCCAGTCTTCTATGGCCTCTCCTACAAGGGTATGGAACACTGTGCCCCCCGTATAGGCGCATTGTAGTTTTTCCTGGAGATCCAGAGCGTCAAAGATATCTTCGGTCTGCATTACCGGAAGCTGGGTTGAATTGGTATAATATGGTTCGTTTGTTCCGGAGCTGATAATGTCCGGATAACGCTGCTTATCGTGTTTTGCCAAACGGTAGGAAGTGGATTCCGCCGGAGTAGCTTCCAGGTTAAATAACTCACCTGTTTCTTCCTGGAAATCTGCAAGTTTTTTCCGCATAAAGTCCAGTACCGACAGGGCAAAATTTTGCCCTTCCTCATCGGCAATGGTAATGTTTCTTCCCAGAAAATTGAGAATACACTCGTTCATTCCCACAAGACCGATTGTGTTAAAATGACTGTCAAGATTACGCAGATAACGGCGGGTATAGGGAAATAGTCCGGTTTCCAGAAGTTTTGTAACAACCTTCCGTTTAATTTTTAAACTTTCTTTGGCTAAAATCATCAGGCTTTCCAGACGAAAGAAAAAATTATCCTTGTTTTTTGCCAGATAACCCAGCCGGGGAAGGTTAATAGTTATTACCCCAATAGAACCGGTAAGTTCGTCGGAACCAAAGAGGCCGCCCCCCCGTTTGCGAAGTTCCCGCTTGTCCAGTTGAAGTCGGCAGCACATGGATCGTACATCTTCCGGATTCAAATCGGAATTAATAAAGTTCTGGAAATACGGTGTACCGTAACGGCTTGTCATTTCAAAAAGAAAGGCGGCGTTGGGACTTTCCCAGTCAAAGTCCGGAGTAATATTGTAGGTGGGTATAGGGTATTGAAAACCCCTGCCGGCGGCGTCTCCTTCAATCATTAATTCAATAAAAATACGGTTTATCCGGTCCATTTCTTTTTTACAGTCGCCGTAGCAAAAATCCGCTTCTTTTCCGTCTACCACGGCTTTACGGTCTTTTAGGTCAACTGGACAGGTCCAATCCAGGGTAATATTGGTAAAGGGCGCCGGGCAGCCCCAGCGGCTGGGCGTATTAACCCCAAAAATAAAACTTTGCAGGCATTGTTTAATTTCCCTGTCAGAAAGATTATCCTTTTTTACAAAAGGGGCGGTAAATGTATCAAATGACGAAAATGCCTGGGCGCCGGCCCATTCGTTCTGCAGACAGCCAAGAAAATTTACTGCCTGCTGCATCAGGGTAGAAAGGTGTTTGGCAGGCTTGCTGGTTATTTTGTCCGGGACTCCTCCCAATCCTTCGCTGATTAATTGCCTTAATGACCAGCCGGCACAATAACCGGAAAACATCGACAGGTCGTGGATGTGGAAATCGGCATTCCGGTGGGCAGCGGCAATTTCCGGAGGATAAATGTTTTTTAGCCAATAATTGGCGGTGATGCTTCCCGAATTGTGGAGTATTAATCCTCCCAGGGAATAGTTTACATTGGCATTTTCATTAACCCGCCAGTCGGATTGCTTTAAATAGCCGTCCATGGTGGAATCAATGTCCAGCATTAAAGCTTTTGCATCCCGCATGGCCTCGTGCCGCGCTCGGTAGAGGATATAAGCCTTGGCTACGGCGGTTTCCCGTTTTTCAATAAGAGCGGTTTCCACCAGATCCTGGATTTCCTCTATGGCCGGGATTGAATTGCGGTGCCGGTCATTCATCATGGCCTGGATCAGTTCTTCAACCCTGTCAGCCAGTGCGTCAATTTTGACATCGTTATTTTCTTTGCTCCAAACAGCAGTAAAAGCCCTGGATATGGCGTTCCGGATTTTTCGTTTATTATAAACCTCAATTTCCCCGGAACGTTTTACTACACTGCGAATCATTTTTCCTCCGTTCCCAGTTTTTGAATTTCCCGGATAAATTCTTCAGGATTTTCAAAATGTCTGTAGACCGATGCAAAACGGATATAGGCAACCCTGTCCAGTTCCCCGATTTTTTTCAATACCAGTTCTCCCAAGTCCCTGGAACTTATTTCATGGCTGGACCGGCCAAGAATTTCAGCCCTGTCTTCAATATCGTTTACCAGGCTTTCTATTTGCATTGAAGAAAAGGGGCGTTTTTCCAGAGCCCTGTATACACCTTTCTCTATTTTAAGCCGGTCAAAGGGTTCCCGGCGTCCGTCCCGTTTAACAACCATAAACTGCTTGTCTTCTGTCCGTTCATAACTGGTAAATCGGTAACCGCAACCGTTGCACTCCCGCCTTCGTCGGATCGCTTCACCGTTGGCCAGGGTCCGGGATTCTATTACCTTGTCGTCAAAGTTACCGCAATGGGGGCAGCGCATTAGAAAACCAACCCTTTAAATGGCACGCTACCGGCATGGACAGCTTGACCCCACCCGTAGACCCACATATATAGCGTAGTATTATAGCTCATTCCTAGTATAACACGCTATATTTTGTGTTTCAAGTATTTATCGGCAAAATTTCACTCTTTTTTTCGAAAGTATGGTTTTTTCCAAAAAAAACGGTTATACTTTTGAGCATGAAAATCGGCGTAGACACCTTTGCTTCAGCCGGGGGCCGATCCGGACTAGGTGTTTATTTGCTGGAATTGCTCAAACGGATCCCTCCAGGGGATCAGTTTGAGCTTTTTGGTTGGGATTTTGATCGCTATGTCTATGCCGAAACGGCTGTACAATGCGATTTTGTTTCCCGGTGCCGTTTTAACGGCAGGACCGCCAGTACTCTCTGGCACCTGCTTCGGTATCCGGAATTTGCCGTTTCCAGAGAGTATAAGGCCTGTTTTTTTCCTGCGGCCCACCGGGACCTTCCCTATAGTTCTCCTTGCCCTTCAATTGGTACGGTTCATGACATGGCCGCTTATTGGGGTACCCGGAAAACCCGGGAATCCCTGGGTTTAATACGGATGATCCTTCCCGATTCTCTGCGGCATTTGGACAAGATTATTGCTGTCAGCGAATTTGTAAAACAGGAACTAATCGATCTGGTAAATGTAAAAGAATCAAAAGTTACGGTAATCCCCAACGGGGTGGATCATAGTAAGTTTTATCCCCGGCCAAGAAACGAAGAAAGCCTCGTGTTAATCCAGCCTTTTAGTTTCCGGCGTCCCTACATTCTTTATGCATCCAGAATTGATTATCCGGTTAAAAACCATATCAAACTTATTGAAGCTTTTGGCATTTTTAAAATACGGACCCGGTATCCGCATAGGCTGGTTCTGGCCGGAGCGGACAGTAAAAATGCAGAAATGGTTAAATTTGCCGCTTCCGCCTCCAAATTCCGGAACGAAATCTATTTTACCGGACATTTCCCTTCTACCAGTCTGCCGGAACTCTATGCGGGGGCTGATTTTGTGGTTTTTCCTTCCAGTTACGAAGGTTTCGGTCTGGGAGTGCTGGAAGCAATGGCTGCGGGAGTCCCTGTGGCTTGCGCCCGGGCGGCTTCTCTTCCGGAAGCCGCAGAACACGCGGCGTTGTATTTTGATCCCGCCGATGCGGAGGAAATGGCGGATCGGATGGTAAGCCTTACCGACAGGGACTTGGCCAGAGAACTCCGCCAAAAGGGACTGGAACGGACCAAAGCTTTTTCATGGGAAGACTGTGCTGCAAAAACATTCTCGTTGTTCAGGGAAATGTAGGTTTTTCTTTTATCTGCGCTGCTGTTCCTTCCGTGCATTTTGTATTTTATCCATTGCCAGTCTTGCCCTGTTCTTAACCACATTAAGATAGGGGCCTTCGTGAATCTGCAATAATATCTGGATTATTTCCTGATTATTTAGACCAAACTGTAGTCCCAGCTTTTCAATCGTAACTATTGCGGAAAATGCAAGGAGATTATCGGGATTAATATTTTGAAATTTCTGGACAATTCTGCCAATAGTATTGATAGTTCTTCCATTGTCGTCGATACCAATATCCCCCAGAGATTTTATTGCCTCCTGGATAACTAAGGGTTCATTGTCGTTGGCGGCAATCTTTAACAGAACATCCTTGGCTGCCGCGGTGCCCAGGATCCCCAAATATTTGGCACATTCCCGGCGTACATCCGGAAAATTATTAATAAGCCTGCCGTTATTCAGGATCCTGTATACGGTTCCTTCCAATCCCATATATTCCAATGCCTGGCGGATCTCTTCGCTTTTGTTGCCGCGTTCCATGGCCGAGCCAATATTAACAAGGGCTGCAATTTTTATATCCCTGCTGTCTGCCCGGCTTTGCTCGCGGATAATCATGTTTTCTATCGATTCCTGAAGATAGGACTCTTCTACGGTCATTTCGGTTGACTGACTAATTACCGGAATAACCGGAATGCATATGATGAATACTGTTAATAAAAACCGGCTCATATTTATTATTATTCTTTAGATAATTGTAAGATCAAGTCATGTATGTTACAAACCGGATTGGCATGGATGCCACATCTTGACCGCCTGGCAGTATGAGAATAAGCTGGGTTGTATGCATGCCGCTTTTCCTGGTTCTTTTGACCCGCCGACCCTGGGGCATTTGGATGTGATAAAACGCTCTGCTGCTATTTTTGATAATGTTACCGTGATAATTGCTGAAAACCGGCAAAAAAAGTACCTTTTTTCAACCGAAGAACGTGTGGAACTGTTGTCAACCCTGGTATGTCCATGGAAAAACGTATCAACCGCCCTTTGCAGGGGATTAATTGCTGATTTTCTTAAAAAAAAAGGCATAAATCTTTTACTTAGAGGGGTCCGGGGGGGGGATTTTTCCTATGAATATGAGCTCTCTTTAATGAATAAGTCCTTAAATCCGGATATCGAAACTCTTTTTTTAACGACGAATCCCGAATACCTGGCAATCCGATCCTCAACAATAAAAGAACTAATCTCTTTTGGAGGGGATGTTTCCGCCATGGTTCCCCCGGTGGTAGAAATGGCGTTAAAAAAGAAGTTAGGGCATTTGTAAATGATTGACATTATATCCGGTTTTTGTTAGATTAAAATACCGGTTAAACCGGTGGAAAGGAAAAAATATGGCAGTACCTAGAGCTAAAACATCAAAAGCGAGGACAAGCCGTCGTCAGACAATTAACATGAAACTATCCACTCCTGTGATGGTTGAATGTTCCGGCTGCGGCAATAAGGTATTATTGCACAGAGCCTGCTCAAAATGCGGTTTTTACCGTGGTAAGCAGGTATTGGTACCGGAAGCCAAAGGCTAGCCGGTTCCGAACTTAACATTTTAAGGAGTACGGAATGGACGAACTATTTGAAAAGATGAAAAAATTAATTGCCGATAAACTTGAAGTCGACGCAGAAAAGATTACCATGGAAGCATCTTTCCGGCAGGATCTGGGTGCCGACAGTCTTGACACTTACGAATTGGTTTATGCCATTGAAGAAGAAATGGGTATTTCTATTCCTGATGAAAAGGCCAATGAATTTGAGACCGTCAAGGATGCCTATGAATTTATAAAATCCCAGCAAAAATAAATTGAATTCACCGGCTCTTTGGGGGGAGAGGAAACGGGAACTCCGTTTGTTTTGTAAATCCGCAGAATTAAGGTTCAAAAGCTTAACGCTTTTGAACCTTTCAGTAACCCATCGTTCGATTGTAAACGAGTTTTCACCGGTTAAGTATATAGATCAGGCAGGACGCAGCGGAAAAGATTGGGCTAACAATGAACGGCTCGAATTCTTAGGAGATGCCGTTCTGGGGATGATGAGTGCCTCTCTCCTGTACCGCCGTTTTCCTGAAAAAAGTGAAGGAGATCTGGCTAAAATAAAAAGTGTGATAGTTTCCGAGGATATCCTTTCCGGCATTGCCATGGAACTTGGCCTGGACAGGATCCTAATCCTGGGAAAGGGGGAAGAGCAAACCGGCGGCAGAAATAAAAAAACAATCCTTGCCGACGCATTGGAAGCCCTGATAGGCGCTCTTTTTCTGGATTCCGGTTATAAAACAGCGGAGGATTTTGTTGTTCCCAGGATCAATTTGGAAATCGACAAAGTATTGGAAAAACGGATAAGTCTGGATCATAAATCGGAACTTCAGGAATTATGCCAAAAGCTGTTTAAAACATATCCTGAATATAAAATGGTTAAACGTACAGGCCCTGAACATGAACGGCTTTTTTGGATGGAAGTTACCATAAATGGGACAAGCTACTGCCCCTGCACCGGAAAGAATAAAAAAGACGCCGAGCAGGATGCGGACCGTCTGTCTTTGGAATCATTGAACCCCAACAACCAGCAAACTCTTCCAGC
>JAIRRF010000162.1 GCA_031256115.1 Treponema sp. | reverse complement strand
TGGAAATAAGGGCGGATAATAAATTAGTTATAGTAGATTTAGGCACGGGAATTAAACCTCTTGGAAATTATCTGATGGCCAACGACTTTAAAAAAGGCCCTATCGATGTAGACATTTTTATTTCCCATACCCATTGGGATCATATTATGGGGTTTCCCATGTTCACTCCGATTTTTATACCTACTACCCGTATGCGAATCCGGGGGCCCGTATCCTATGAAGACGAAACCCTGGAACAAATAATCGGAGCCCAGCTTACCTACCGTTATTGGCCGGTACGTATTAATGAACTTTCTGCACACATTGAATATGACCAAATTAAAGAAACTACCCTGGACTTAGGGAACGACCTTTGGGTTACCACCAAATATCTGAACCATCCGATTCTTTGCCTGGGGTACCGGTTCGAATACAGGGGAAAATCAATTGTAACTGCATATGATAATGAACCTTTCCGCAACCTTTTTCCTGTTGATCCGGATGATCCCAGTTATGATGAAGATGCAGCCAGGGAAGGAGAAGATGCAGCCAGGGAAGAAAACGAAAAAATCCTGCAATTCTTTAAGGGTGCCGATATATTAATCCATGACACCCAATATACTGCCGCGGAATATAAAACACACCTTGGCTGGGGTCACACATCCTACGAACATGCTATCAACACAGCAAATAAGGCCAGGGTAAAAAAACTAATCATGTTTCATCATGATCCCAACCGCACAGACGAAGAACTGGAAAAACTTGAGAAAAACTACCAAAAACATATTGCTGATAAAACTTCAATGCAGATTCTAATGGCCCGGGAAGGACTGGTTATTGAGGCTTAAAAGCCGGGCTTTAAGCCGGGCTTAAGACCAGATTTCTAAAACCGATAGATGGATTTGATGTTATGGGTATCGATCAGTGTAAGTCTGTATTCGTCTGACAAATCAATTTCTGTTATTCCCCTTACCGGAGTGTGGCCCACAATTTGGTTATAACCGGGAAGAGGATCGCTTTGCAGCGATCCGGGCCGTACCCAAATAGGGCTTTGGGTAATATCATCACCATAAATGTCATAACCGTTAAAGTTTAGTATATTTCTGTTTTTATCAAAGGCGCTGTTTATATCTTCGGGAGTTACACCGCTGATGGATTTAAAAAAAAATGCGGTAACTCCCGCATGAGAAATGATATATTTATCTCCGGTAACATATACAATCCGGAGGAGGTCTATATTTTTTTCCAGAACGGTGTTGATTTTATCAAAGTTATGATCCTGAAATCCTGAATATTGCTGATTACGAACACCCCGCAGGTAATGATAATCATGATTTCCCAGGCACATCCTGATACGTCCGTCCGTTCTTGCGGTTTCACAGATCTCCAAAAAGTTTTCAAATTGCTTTGAAAAAGGAATATTGAAACTGTCAAAATAATCACCGGTAAAATAAAATTCCCGGTAGTCTTCTTTTATATAAGATTTCCAGAAAGTCCTTCCATGGACATCTCCAATGGCATAACGCATTACAGTTTAAAACGTTCTGAAAATTCTTTTAAATGACTTCCAATAAAAAGAGCGCCGTATCCTGTGATTACAATGCCGATGATGATTCCCAAAGGAAGAAGAAATGACGATCCTTGATCCTGGGCAATATTGACAAAATCCTGACCAAAAAATATCGAGGTTAAGGAAAGGAGCATGATAATCCCCACAATGATCCAGCTTCTGACAGAAAATCCATAGGTTTCAAAAACAGGCTCATCGTTCACTTCGTCAAAGGTACTATGATAAATCGAATCCATAATTGTATCGCAAAAATCGGGGGAGGGAGGAAAGAAATCTCTCCGTAAGAGGGAACGGATTTTTTCGTAAGTTTCCAGATTTGACGCACAACTTCCGCAAAAAAGAATATGGAACGCCAAACCAAGTCGTTTTCCAAATGGGATTGTTTCCTCTGATTCGTAAACTGTATCAAGGGCATCATCACATTTCATTGTATACCTCCTCAATTAATTATCGGTTGTCGTTCTATCTGTCATTGCTTAGTTTTTCTCTAAGCAGCTTTTTGGCCCGAAATACATGGGATTTTACAGTATTCTCCGTAAAACCGGTAATCACTCCAACTTCCTTAACGGAACAGCCATAAAAAAAATACAGGTCTATGCAAATCCGGTATTTTTCCGGCAATTCAGCCACAGCGGACCGGACTGCCTGTGCGGCGGCAAGCTGCAGGATCTGCTGTTCCGGGCTGTTTTCCGTTATTGGGTCTTCCGCCAGACAGGAATATTCCTTACGCCGGGTAATACTGTTTATTGCCATATTATAGGCAATGCGGTACAGCCACGTAGAAAACCGTGAATGCCCGTAAAATGAAGCAAGGCTCCGGTACGAACGGATGAATACTTCCTGAGTAAAATCTGCCGCATCTTCTTTGTTATGGAAAAAACTCAAACCCATGGCATGTACTTTCCGTTGATACCGCCTGATTAGAATACGAAACAGATCTTTTTTCCCGGAAAGGATCTGTTCAACCAGCAGAGCTTCTTCTTCCGGATGTCCGTCAGAAAAGTATGTTTCTTCACCGGTTTTACCTTGAAGCACTGAAGAATCATGCTTTTCACCTTTCATGTACCGTGATTGCTGCGATTACCGCGATCGCAGCGTTTAATACAATAATACGTCAGGAGTCCTGTCCCTATTGACAGGGGTATTATTCCCCCCAAAAGACTATGATCTGTATCTCCTATAACAATCAGAAAAATTGTCAGGCTAATCCCCACGCTTACAAGAAGCAAACCCGCAAGCAGACTGAATGAAAGAAGGTCAAATGGCTTTTTCTGGTATTGACCGGCTTTGATTAAAAGTATCCTTTGCCGGTGATGCCAGAGCAGATAAAAAAACACTACCACTGAACCCATCACGATGCCAACAATGGGAATTATGGCAATAATTACCTGGGCGGCGCTGGGTTTTATCATAAAACTGATTCCTCCTTGGTTAATACTTAACGGTCTATATTTGACACCATAAAGAAAAAAAGGTTGCGTTATCCATTATTGTCGTTTTCCTTGTTCATTATATCAATACAGTGTTGGTATGCCTTTTCCAAATCCGATATGGCTGTTTCAACCGTTGTTTTTTTGTCTTTATGATAAGATTCAAGACGTTCGCTTAAATTTATTACGGGAGCTGTCCGGATAATAACCTTTCGGGGAAAAATACTTACCCTTTCATAATACGCTCCGCCCATGGTACGGTTGGCAAAATCCCAGAGATTCTGGACATACTCGATCTTCTTGTGAAGAGTTGCATCTTCTGCAGGAACCGGAGTCCGGAAATACCAGCAGAAACCGGCCACTTCCTGGTATCGCCCTATATACCAGGCTTCTCCGGCCTGTAGATCCAGGATACTTCGCTCAACGGGCGTTAAGTTATCAATATTATCCACTATGGGTACAAAAATCCGGTCCCAGCAAAGTTGACGCAATCTGTATAATCTGGAGAAAAGTTCTCCCTCTCTTTTAAGTTCCAGCATCCTTTCGGCGGTTTCCAAAGCCGCAATGATCACCCTGTCAAGCCGCTCTTCAAAAGAAAGTGTATCATCACTCTTAATTTGGAAACGTGATTCATTCACGCCAAGAATATGATCCCTGCATTGTTTTACACGTTCACCAAAGGGAAGCTTCTTCCTGTCCTGGCGGGGAAGACCGCAAAACTTTTCGATTTTTCGCAGAAGCATACCCATGGACATACTGCCCCAGACGCCAAAATGAAAATGAATTGACAACGGAAGAATCTCAACGGGGCTGACCTCACCTCTGTCCTTAAGGCGCTTCGCCGCATTAAAACCAATACGGATAACCCCGGGCTCAAGCCGGGGAACTCTGTCAATAGTATAGGAAACCTGGCCTTCCGGCGCCAGAGCCACCGGATAAGGTCCGTCAACAATGGCATTGTAAATCCTGGACATACCCTGATTGTCTACTTTGGAATGATGAATAGGCATGGCCCCCAAATTAGGCATAAAATAACGGGCGCCCCAGCCGCCCCAACGGATTACCTCATAGCTGTATACAAACACCGCATGGGGCCGCCGGGCAAAACGAATTCCTTTCCTGGCAGCAAGAATTCTGAGTTTAAAAAGGAAAAACCAGGTTAAGATCTGGGGTTCCCCTCCGTTGGGGTGGCGAAAAGCGATAATACAACGGCTTTCTCCGGCCAAAGCCCGTTTAAAGGCATCAAAAAGTATTTTGTCTTCTTTATGTAAAACAATTCTTGCTATTCCCAAAAAAATTAATAGATAAAGCCTGCCAAACATTTTTATGAGAAAAACCACAAATTTAGAAAC
>JAIRRF010000002.1 GCA_031256115.1 Treponema sp. | reverse complement strand
GACATGGGATGGGCAAGGACTGCGATCCCTTTGGCTTCGTGAATAAGCCGGATCGCTTTTGCCAAATCCAAACCTTCTTTGGGAACATAAAAGGGCCGACCTTTTCCCAGCCAACGTTTGAATGCCTGCTCCTGGTTTTTTACTATTTTCCTGCCCACAAGAAAAGCGCCGAATTGGGGCCTTCCTATTATTTCTTTAACTTTTATTTCTTTATAATCAACTTCAATTCCGGCTTCATGCATCTTTTCGATAATTTTCAGGTTTCGCTGTTCCCGGATCTCCGCCAGATTTTGTAAAGTACCATAGAATTCCTCGGTTAAATGCCTGATATTTAACCCTAAAAGATGGAATTCTCCCTGGATTTCCGTTTGTATTTCCAGTTCTACTCCCGGAATAAAGGAAATGCCCCATTTCTTCGCTGCTTCTTGGGCTTCTTCCAATCCGGAAACCGTATCATGATCGGTCAATGCCAAGTTTGTGATACCTGTTTGAACCGCTTTTTTAATCAATTCGGAGGGATTAAGATCCCCATCGGAAGCGTTGGAATGGGTATGCAGGTCTATCATTGCAATTTATTCCATAATAAAATAAAATATTAGATACGGAAAGGATGTGCATTGGTGTCTGATTATACTTTATTGAATGGAATGCTTGCTGGTATTCCCGGAAAAGCGTTGGGAGTAGCAGAAAATAAAATTGTTCCCCCCGATGCAGGTTCAAATTCAATAGTAGATCTAAAAGGACAATCTTATATATATCCGGGGCTTATTAACACCCACGACCATCTTCAGGGAAATTATCGTCCGCCGGTGGGCCCTAAACCGGGTGAATATTATCTTACCTGGCTTCCCTGGGACAAGGACCTTAAAGCATCCGAAACCTTTAAGGAACGATCCAGGTTATGCCGGGAGGATCTTTATAAACTATCAGGTTATAAATGCCTTTTTTCGGGAGTAACCACTGTAAATGATCATTTTCCGCAGCAATTTAACCGGGAAATACTGCCTACCTTGCCTATCCGGGCCATACTGGAATACGGCCTGGCGCATGAATCTTCTTCCTACGATCTAAAGTGGGGGGACGGCATTGCGGAAGAGCATAAACGGGCGGTAAATAATTCCTGGCCCTTTATTACACATCTCTCTGAAGGTTTTGACGAAGAATCAATGAACGGAGTAAATTATCTGGAAAGTATTAATATTCTGGATGACCATTGCCTCCTGGTCCACTGTATAGGATTCAGCGAAGAGGACATCAAAAAAGTTGCACAGGCAGGCGCCAGTATTTCCTGGTGTGCTTTTTCCAATATATTTATGTTTAACGTTACCTGTAAGATCCGCAAAATGATTAAAGCCGGAATAAATGTCACCATCGGTACCGATTCATCCGCCACGGGCTCGGCAAATCTTCTGGAAGAAATGCGCTACGACCGGGCTCTGTACAGGAACATGTACGGAGAAGATCTAAGCGCGGAAATGATCTTCCGTATGGTTACAATTAATGCTGCCAGGGCCTTCCGGATGCAGGACAGGGTTGGCTCCCTGGAAAACGGAAAACTTGCCGATCTGCTGGTGATAAAAGCCCGCAGGGAAGACCCCTACGAAAACCTGCTCGATGCCAAAATGGAAGACATAGAACTGTTGACTTTGGCGGGTAAACCGCTTTACGGTGAACTGCGTTTTCTGGATCTGTTCAACGGAAAATTTCCTGCCGCTTATTCACAAATTACCGTGGGCGGGCGGACAATGTTTGTCCTCGGCGATCCGGCGGAACATTATACCAAGGTTCGGAAGAAAATTGGTTTCAACAAAATCCTGGATTTTCTTCCTTTTGAACCCGACCTCCCAGCCGGAACCCGGCAGAGCTCGGCTCAAAGTGCCGCGTCTCAGAGAGCCGTGTCTCAAAGAGCCGCAGATTTCCCTCCGGTGGACGGTGCTTAAACCATGCCCAAGCCTTTTCAATTCCGTTCAGGTTCAGTTGTATATTTCCAGGGAGATGCGGCGGATAAAATCTTTATTCTCCAGTCCGGTAAATTAAACCTTAGTTACCAGGATATTGAAACCGGCGAGGACATACACGATCTGGTACAGCAGGGAGAATTCTTTGGCGTAAAATCCGCCCTGGGTAGATACCCCAGGGAAGAAAACGCCATTGCCGTTCAGGATTCTGTAATAATGGCATTTACGGTTCCGGAGTTTGAAGCCCTGGCCCAGGCCAATACGCGGATAATCATGAAGATGCTTAAGGTTTTCTCCAACCAGCTTAGGCGTATTCATCACCAGGTAGCCAGTTTGCTGGAAAAATCCGAAGAAATCCCCCCCGAAATGGGGCTGTTCAATGTGGGTGAATACTATTTAAAAAACGGCCGGTTTGTTCAGGCCAAGTATGTATTTTCCCGGTATCTTACCTATTATCCTTCGGGGCGCAACGCTGCCCAGGCCGCAAAAAACCTGGAGATGGCGGAATCACAGGTTTCAAGAATGCCCAAGGCAAGTTCCGCTTCTCCCGCCGGACCGGCCAGCCCGGGTTCCCCGGCGCCCCTTGCTCCTTCTGCCGGACAAAGCGGCGGTCAGGCGCAGATTGGAGATGCCGCAAAAGCCTATTATGACGCGGTCAGCATGATTACCCAGGAAAAATATCAGCAGGCTTATCTTTCATTTAAGAAGATCATTGACGCCAATGAAGATGAGGAATATGTCGCCAAAAGTAACTACGAAATCAGCCGTTGTCTTTTCCTTCTTAACAAACATGATGAATGTATTAAATCCTTTACCGTTTTGATTACGAAATACCCAAAACATCCTGACCTGGGAAGTTGTTTGTTTTATATGGGCCAATCCTACGAAAAAATGGGAAAAAAGGATCAGGCCGCCACTTTCTATAAAAAGATCCTGACCATGGATACCGGCGAAGAAGAAGGTATAAGCCTAAAAGCAAAACGGGCGCTTAAAGCCCTGGCGGGGGAATAAGATGGCAATGGATTTGGCCGCTTTCGGTCGTTTTGCCAGGACTTTTCAGGCCGGAGAAATGATATTCTCCGAATTTGAGCCGGGAGACGCTTTTTATTTGATTCAATCGGGAAGGGTAGAGCTGGTTAAGATTATCGGCGACATCGAAAAAACCCTGGACATTTTGCAGCCCTCGGAAATGTTCGGCGAAATGGCGCTGCTGGAAAACTCTCCGCGGTCGGCCACGGCTATTGCCCTGGACGTCGTAAAGGTCCTGGAATTTAACCGGCAGAATTTTGAAATTCTGATGCTGGGTAATCCCAAGATTGCCCTAACTCTGCTTAAAATGTTTACCAAACGCATCTATGACTCCAAACGGCGCTTTATGATCCTTACCCTGGACGATATTCAGGCCAAGGTTGCCGATGTGTTCCTGATGCTGGACGAAACACAGACCAACATTGACAAAACCACGGAAAAACGGGATTTTAATACAACGGTAGACGACGTTGCCCACTGGGCCGGAATGGGCGTGTCTCAGGTCAAGGATATAATTAATCATTTTGTTACCCAGCGGAGAATGGAACTTTTTAAAGATAAAATTGTGGTTAAAAATATTAATGATTTTTCCAGTTTTGTCACATCCAGACGGAAAAAAACTTAATATACCTTTGGGCCTAAAACCTTTCCCAATTGTATGGCACGGATCAAATTTTCAGCGGCAAAAACCAGATCCCGTCGGCTCATTTTAATCATCTCGTCCAGGCTGGTTTCGCCGCAGGAAATGGAAATCGCATAATCAAACATTTCCAAAAGCATCGAAGGATCGCCTCCAAGAGCCCCGGAAAGAAGGGCGGCGGGGACTCCTGCTTTGCGGCTTTCCCTGGCCGCAACTGAACATAGTTTACCTCCGGCGGTCTGACTGTCGGTCATCCCTTCACCTGTAATAAGCAAATCGGCGCCGCTAATCTTTTCGAAGAACCCCGAATAGTTCATTACCATCATTGCCCCGGATTCAATCTTTGCTCCCAGACAGATCCGCAGGGCCGCTCCTGCTCCCCCCGCGGCGCCGTCACCGGGACATTCCAGATTATCCGTTAACCCGGCGTTTATCCAACACTGTCCCAGTTTTGCCAGATTGGCGTCAAGGATCTTAACCATTTCCGGATCCGCCCCCTTCTGGGGGCCAAAGACAGCCGATGCGCCATTAATGCCCAAGAGTGGATTGGTTACATCGCAGGCTACGGTGACGGCTGTATTTTTTAACCGGGGATCGGCGCCTGAAGAGTCGAATTTTTCCGCCCGGACAAGAGCTTCCGCACCTAATTCAATTGGACGGTCTGCTTTGTCAAGAAGATGGAAACCCAAAGCGGCAAGCATACCCATGCCGCCGTCATTGGTGGCGCTTCCCCCGATACCGATTAGGATTTCTCCGGCACCGGTGTTCAGAGCGGCGGTAATAAGTTGTCCTGTTCCGAAACTGGTGGCTTTCATGGGGTTTAGCTTCTCTTTGGGTATAAGCTCAATACCCGAGGCGGAAGCCAGATCCAATACGGCGGTTTTTCCTCCGTTGATAAGGCCAAATCCGGCGTTTACCGGATCTCCCAGAGGGCCGGTAACAAGGGCCTCCACAGAACGCCCCCCCGCCGCTTCGGTCAGCGCCCGGGCAGTTCCTTCTCCGCCGTCTGCCAGAGGCAGCTTAATTACTTCTGCCCTATTATCCGCCCTGTGTATGCCTTCTTCAATGGCGCCGCATACTTCAACTGACGTCATATTTCCCTTAAATGAATCCGGAGCAATAATTATCTTCATGGTATGCACATAATAGTAATGAAAGGAATTCTTTTCAATGATTGGACTTGTTCGGAAACTCAATTAGTTTTCTAACAAGTCCTGTCAGGATCGGCCTTTACCGGCTTTTTTTTCCGCATAAAGATAAGATTCTTTTATATCTCCCACAACTTCGCTGAACCGTTCACTTATTTCATCCAGATACGTATGAATCCGTTTTGTTTGTTTGTCATCAAGGGGGCTGCCCATAAAAAGCTGATAGGGTTCCACATCCAGTACAGCCGCAAGCTTTGCAATAGTTTCCGGTGAAACCCATTTTTTTCTGTTTTCGATATCATTTACAAAGTTATGAGCTAATCCGGATTTGTTGGAAAGGGCAAACTGTGAAAGATTTTTTCGACCCCGGAAATATTTTAAATTCCTGCTAAGAAGCACCCGAATGTCATTACCGCTTATGCGCTTCTCCATGTTTAATCTAAGTCCAGAACTGTGTTTTCTGCAAATAACCAACAGCAGTAATATTCTCCTATTAGCTGATAGTTATACCTAATTTACCGCTGAGCCGGTCATACAAATAAATTATAATCCAGCAAAGGGGCATCCGGGTGTTCCTAATCATCAGGGAGGCGCAGTATTAAAAATCCTGCGGGGCCTGTGCATGGCAATGCCACTGCCGCTGGCAGTGACCTTACCATGCACACCCGCCACGCCTTTACTGTGGCTGCGCCTCCAATTAACCCTGGAACACCCGGATGTCCCTTTACGAGACCAATATTTATAATTGTATGATGGACTCAGTGGTAAATTATATTATGTGTGATGAAAACCATACTTTGCCGCACTGACATCCGGGTGTTCCTGGATATACAGGAATTATAACTGGAAAAGTTGTATATTCCAGACCAAAAGAGCCACATGTCCATGAAAATAGATCCACGTGTCCATAAAAATAGAT
>JAIRRF010000265.1 GCA_031256115.1 Treponema sp. | reverse complement strand
TATGGAGCAGAAAAAAGTAAAAAACGTGAATTCAATCTAAAGATCGTTCGAGTATTTCTATCGATTTACGAGGTAGTCAACTTCGATGAAAAATCCGCTGAGTACTATGCAGCCATCCGCGCCGATCTTGAACGAAAAGGGCAAGGGATAGGAGGCAATGACATTGTAATTGCTTCTACGGTACTTGCGAATGCGGGGGTCCTCGTTACACATAATATTGACGAGTTTTCTCGTGTGAATGGCCTCGCTGTTGAGGATTGGACACACAGATGAAGGGTAAGAAAGAATCTCTTCAGCCCCGTATCCGGTACACTCCACTTTCTTCGGCTACCATCATTTCTTTTTCCAGTGTTTCCAAAGCCCGGCTGTATTCTTTATCCGTTACGGTCTTCAATATGTGTTTTACTTCCTCCCGAAGTGAAACGGCATCCTGGGGGCCATTAACGGAAAGAACCTTTATTAGCGCTCCCCGGATCTGCCGGAAGGATCCAATAAAAGGGCTTTGTTTTGTATAGTGGGCGCTTTTACGGTTTGGGTTTTTGCTAAGCTTTTTTAATTCCGCTCCGTAATCCATAAGCGCCCAATACCAAACCCTTGGATTGGAATGATCCAGGGTCTGTTTCAGAATGGGTAAAAGTTCATCATCTTTTATTCCACATCCATCAAAAAAAAAGAAATGGAGCAACACGGCGCGGATATTGGTTTCAATAAAAACTGCGGGGTAATCCCAGGCAAAGCAGGCTATGGCCCCGGCAGTATATGCTCCTATACCGGGCAGGGTAATAAGGGTTTCCGGGGTGCAGGGCACAATTCCGCCATGCCTGGCGGCAATTATTGCGGCGCAGTTCCGGAGATTCCTGGCCCGCCGGTTATAGCCCAGGCCGCTCCATTCCCTGAATACCGTCTCCAGAGGGGCGGCGGCCAGATCCGCCGGAGCCGGCCAAAGTTTCATCCACCGTTCCCAGTACGGCAGAACCCGGAAAACCTGGGTCTGCTGGAGCATAAACTCAGATACTAAAACACCCCAGGGATTGGGATTGACCACATAACGCCAGGGAAGGGAACGGCCCGACAGGGTATAGAAATCAAGGATTGTTTTTTTAAATTCTTCCAATTCTAAAGGAGTAGCGTGAGTATTATTTTCTCCGGTCTGCCTCATTAATTATTGCTCCGGCAATTTCTTCAATTCCCATGGTATCGGTATCGACGATCAGGTCCGCAAAGGAATAATTGTCATTGTCGATGTTGTATATTTGCATGTACCGTTCCCTGTCCTGCCGGTCCCGCTCCAGGGTAAAAGCGGCAATTTCTTCCAATACCCCCCCCTCGCGCTTGATAATCCGCCCCGCTCTGACTTCAGGGCTTGCCCGGAGGTATACTTTCAAATCTGCCTCTTTTAGCATCCAGATCGCCAGCCGGGAACCAAGGACGCAGCCCTTGGCTT
Organism: Treponema sp.; assembly: GCA_031256115.1. GTDB lineage: Bacteria > Spirochaetota > Spirochaetia > Treponematales > Breznakiellaceae > WRIV01. Next base: position 5,938 of record JAIRRF010000265.1, on the reverse strand, counting down.
TTTCCGCCATAGCAAGCTGGCGGGTATCCACTTCCCTGTCCCACCAGTCATCTATTGCCGCTTTGGCAAGTACTTCCTTCAGGCTTAAACCTTTTTCCGCCGCCAGACTCCGGAAGGTAAAATTAATAAAAGCCAAATCCAGTTTTTCCGAAACCAAACGGCTGATAGTGGTATTGCCGCAACCGCTTTTTCCGGAAACGGCAATCTTCATTTTTTCTCTGGTCATGTACAAACCACCTATTCTATATTACGCAACTGTTCCCGGATATTTTCAAGGGCATTCTTCATGGTAACTGTTTCCCTGCTTAGTTCCAGGAGTACCGCCTTGCTGCCGATGGTATTAATTTCCCGATTAATCTCCTGACAAAGAAAATCCAGTTTTTTCCCCGGGCTGAGATTCTGTTCCGCTTCGGCGCGGAATTCCTCCAGATGGGCCTTGAGCCGGGAAAGCTCTTCAGAAATCGTACTCTTAACCAGGAGTACGGCGGTCTCCGCAAGGATGCGGTTCTCCGCAAGGATACGGTTCTCGTCGATCCGGTCTCCCAACAGTTCTTCAAATCTGGTTTTTATATTTTCCTTAATAATTGTTTCCAGTTCTCCGCTATGGGAAACAATGAGTTCCCGGGATTTTTCCAGCGATTCCAGGTTGGAAAGAATATCCCCATAGGTATGATCTCCTTCTCGCCGGCGGTATGCTTCAAATTCAATAAAAGCTTCTTCCAGAAGGGGCATAATTCTTTTTTGGGCCTTTTCCGGGTCCCGGCGCCGTTCTGTTTCAAGGACTTCATCAAAGGAAAGAATCAATTCAAGACCGGGCTCTTTATTTGTTCCCAACAGCCGGGCAGTTTCCTTTGCAGCCTCCCAGTAAGCCTTGGCGGCTTCCCTGTTCAGGGAAATGGCAAGGGGAGCATTAAATTCCTTATAACGGATCGATACTTCAATTCTTCCCCGGCGGCAGTGCCCGGCCAGATATTCCCGGACCGGTATCTCCAGGGCGGAAAGAAAAGGCGGAAGATTTATTGTCACATCAAGGAAGCGGCTGTTATAGCCCTTTATTTCGATTGATGCATGGACTTCTTCGTCCTGAACTTCCGCCCAGCCATAACCGGTCATGCTTTTCATGAAACTTCCTCAAACATTTTTTTTCCAAGCCGCCAATTATCTCCGGCGCCCATGGTAATAAACAGATCGCCTTTACGTAAAATGGTTTTAAGCTGTAGTGCCGCGTCTTCGGGTTCATCAACATAAAACACCTTTGAATCTGCCGCCCGCTTATTTTCAAAAACCGTCCTGGTTTTATCAAAGAGTGTTTTTCCGTTTACTCCCCCGCTGTATACTTCCCGGGCGGAGGCGTAAATTTTATGAAGAAAAACCAGATCCGCCGGTAAAAAGGATTCGGCAAAATCATCCAGAAGCGCCGCGGTCCGGCTGTAGGTGTGGCTCATAAAACTAAGCACAATCCGGCGGCGGGGATAAAATTCCCTTAGACCCAGCAGCGTAGAACGAATTGCCGTTGGATGATGGCCGTAATCATCCATAAAAAGAACCCCGCCTTTTTCGCCGAGGATCTCCGATCTCCGCCGGGAACCCGCAAAGGCTTCCAGTTCCCCAACGGCGTTTTGAAGCTGTGCTGCCGTCCAGCCTTCGGTGTAGCCACCGGCGGAGAATTCCTTTTTTACCAGCAATGTGGCAAGGGCCAGAGCGGCGGCGGCGTCCAAAACAATATGGCGTCCCGGGATTTGCAGTTTAAACTCCGTATCGGAAAAACATTCCAGCCGGAAACAGGTTCTTTCGTTTTGAACATTACAGGAAATAATTCGATAATCCCCCGGCGCTTTAAACCCGTAGGGTATTAGGGTTATATCATTTCGTCTGTGTTTTACCAGTTCCGTTACCTCAGAGGCGCCCGGATCATCGGCGCAGTAAATTAACCCGCCATTTTCGGGAAGTGTAAGGACAAATTCAACAAAAGCATCCCTGATATCGTCATAGCCGGGAAAACAATCCTGGTGATCGCTTTCTACGCTGGTCAGAACTATGTTCCGTGGTTTAAAAGCCATAAAATGCCGCCGATATTCGCAGGTTTCGGCGGCAAAGTATTTGTCTCCTAAATTAAGGGTGGAACGCCCCCCAAAAGCGGAGACTGCGCTTCCCGCCAGTACTTTTGCGGGAAGTCTCGCCGCCCGAAAGAGGATGCCGGCCAAAGCGGTAGTGGTAGTTTTACCGTGAACACCGGCGATGGCTGACGAATCAAAAAGGGCTGAATAGGCTCCCAAAGCATCGGTATATTTTAACAGGGGAATCCCCAGTTTCAGGGCTTCCGCCATTTCCGGATTAGTCTCCGCATTGTAGGCCGCAGAATGGATTACCAGGGCGGCATCCGGAGGAACATGGGATCGATCAAAATGTTCATAGTAAGGAATACCCAGTTCTTTCAGGATTGCATCGGTATAAAAAACTTCCGCAGTGTCCGAACCGGAAACAGGAAGGCCCGCATGAAAAAAAAGTTCCGCCAGGGCGCTGGCTCCTGTTCCTTTTATGCCAACAAAATACAGCCTTGCACGCTGCGACAGGAGCCTTCCCAAATCCATGGTCTTATGATACACAAATAATACATACAAGACCAGACGATTCCCCGTATGTTATTTCGGCAACGCTACCCTAAATCCTTGCGGACTGCCAAAGCTGCCGGGGGTGTCGCCGGCAAACCGGTGGGCTGAACGCAGGTCCCTTCCGTGTGAGATCCAGCTTCCGCTGCGTGAAATGCGGTAAGTTCCGGAAGCAGGACCTGTATAATCCAATATCCCGTCGATAGGATAGTGTCCGTACCAGTCCCAGCACCACTCATCCACATTTCCGTGCATATCATACAGCCCAAAAGAGTTCGGGGGGAAGGCATTTACCACAGTTGTTTTTGCACGGAATAAACCGGACAGGTTTGTCGGAGCATTGTAAGGGTAGATACCATTAAAATTTGCATAGTCGGTTGTAATATAGGTCATATCATCATAAAATGCGGTTGAAGTCCCCGCCCGGCAGGCGTATTCCCACTCAGCTTCGGTGGGCAGCCGGTAGCCGTTTTTGGTCCAATCCGCCGATACTTCAGCATTCCGTATAGGGTAGCCTGATACGGGGCTTCTGCCTTTTATGGTGTAGACCGGCTGGAGCCCATTCATAGTACTTAACTTGTTGGAGAACTCCACCGCATCAAACCAGGTTACCATTTCCACAGGCAAATTGTCGCCGGCAAAGAAGCTGGGGTTATATCCCATCACATCCCGGTATTGTTTTTGGGTTACCGGATATTTGCCCATGTAAAAGGAGCTAACAATGGCTGTATGCAGGGTTTCATTAGGCTGGCGTTCCGGCTCAGTACCGGGGCTGCCCATGGTAAATGTTCCGCCGTCTAACAGCACCAGTTCCAATCCAATTGGCGATCCCGGAGCTAACGGAACTGTCCAGGCGCCTTCAACATTAGCTATGATGGTGCCTGCGGCCGGCCTGATTTCAATGCTTAACACACGATCTTTGATACGGGCCAATCCCAGATCAGAAACGAATCCGTTCCTGCCGTGAAAAAGTATATTATACCTGTTATGATCTTCCAGGGGAAAGAAAGAACTACCAATAATGTTAACGTGCTTATGACCGGTAGAACTCGTCTCTCCCGCAAAGCAGAAATCCTGATTATCCACATATAATATTCTGTCTGAATAATCCTTGTTTATTATCGTCATCCCGGTAATTGGAGGGGCACCATAGGTTTCAAAGTTGATTATACATTTCCCGTAATTTGGAGCCGACATAACGATATCGCCCGGATTAACGGTTATCGTTATCACCTGATCCTTGATATATGCCTGCCGTCGTACAATACCCTTTTGGCCATTGATCTCCACATAGATTTCAATTAAGTAATTACCGTGTGGATCTATGGGGAATTCGCTGGTTCCCACCACATCAACATAGCCTATCTTTCCGTACTGTACGGGTACCGGCGGGGCAAAATTTCTGTAGTTGATTAGCAGCGGGTTTCTGCTTTTTTCTTGTAGATTGTAAATGATTACGTCTGTTACAAGTCCGTAGCTTTTGTTATCCACCTTGATTAGCCCCCGGCCCTGTCCGAACAAGTCCGGCGGCAAAACATCTTCCTCGTCCACATCGTTGGGAAAAGGAGGCCATTCCTGGCTAATCGAATAATTACCATGGGTATTTTTATAAAAGTAAAGATAGTGTTCCCTAATGGCCTGGGGATCATTGGAAGGCACAATAACAGAATTCAAAGGGCCCACCATTCCCTGTAAACCATTCAGGGTATATTTAAGCGTTGTTTCCCAGGTTCCCTGTCCCAGGGCTATGGACTGCTTGTCTTTAGCAGCAATTCGTCCCATGGTGTAGCTTGAGTCACCCGTCTTAAAATTTACGCTGTCAATAATCTGGCTGTTCGTCTTGCTGATTACCACAAAGGTTGCTATCTTGGTCCGGTTTACCGGCGGTATTACCGCAGGACTCGAACCTTCGCCTACCAGGGGGTCTTCTGCCGGATTGCCAAGGTCGTTCGGGTCGGCGTCAAGAGTATCCCTGTCTATAATTACTACACCACTTGAGTTGCGGAAAATGAACAATTCCACCACCTGCCGGGGAAGCGGAAGGGGAACAGACAAAGTTACCGTTCCGGTTCCGGCGGGAGTACTCTTATAAGCGTCAAAGGCATAATTGATCACAATCCGGTAATTTCTGTCGCTGGGGACCAGGTATTGGGCTTTTTTCTCCAGGCGTTTGGGCTTGTTGTCAAAGGAAACAAACGGGGGCTGTGCCCTGGGATTGGCTGCCGGCGGTTCCCAATCCGGCTGGGTAATGGTAACAGACTTTACATCCACAGTCTTTGACCGGTTGCTGAGTATAAGGACAGCGCTGGTAATATCCGTGGTGGCAATATCTCCGGTAAGATTGACATTCGCTCTTATGGTATTTCCGTCAAATTCCAGGGCATTAAGACAGCTTGTCAGAAACTGTGCCAGACAGAAAGCCAGGGTAAGTCCGGCAAGAAATTTAATATGATTTTTCATGGTCCGCCTCCTGCTGAGCAATATGATCCAAAGAAAATATACTGAATTAAGGAAAAAAAACAAAATAATTCATAAATCTTATAAAAAACCGGCGGGGCCTGCCCATGCAAACTCATTGCCAAAGGCAAAGACTTTGCATGGGCACCCGCCTCCACCTTTACCCTGAGTGCACCTCCAATTAACCCAGGAACACCCGGATGCTAATACGGTAAATTGCCGTTTTATGTATGCGAGGAATTAGCCCATGAAGCGTACTTCTATTCTTAAACGTCTTGCAGGGGGTTCTGCCTTACCGGAAGCTAGATGGTCATGGCAATATCGACAGCCACTCCTGGTGTCGCTTTATCATACGCATGCCATGCGGACCTTCGGTCCGCGAGTGTCGGATCCAGCAGGTCCGGGGAAATTTTTATAAGCAAACCTTTGGTTTGCGAACCGCCAGGAGGCGGCTTGTACATGCGCCTCCGGGAAAGCAGAGCCCCCCTGCAAGGCGCATACATTCCGAGTATACTTCATGAATAAATTTCGCATACATAGTAATGGATTTTGGCGCCAATGCGTTCATTTACTGGTGTAAGAAAGCTTACGAAAATGCCGCGCTAAAGAAGGTGAATATACCATGCTTTTTCTATTGATATTTTTTTTATTATCAAGTGTTATTCTTTCCAATTTTTAATTAAAACTTCATTTACAGAGCCACGCCCAGCGGAGTCAGAATTAATAGCTCTTTTTGCCAGTACAGGTATTATTTCAAAAGAGTCATGATTATATAATTCACGAATATAATCTGTGTCTGAATTACTTAACAAACACATTATTCCACGACTTGTCATTTTCATAATAACATTACGCAACCGCTCTTGTTCATT
>JAIRRF010000181.1 GCA_031256115.1 Treponema sp. | reverse complement strand
TTGATCATTTTCTCCGAAGCGTCGTACCAATGGATAATATTATCCCCGGCATTACAGAACCGGGCGATGCCTGTCCGGGAATCAAAGAGGCAAAGAGTAAAAGCTGCAAAACGGCCCTTAAAGCCCAGAGCTTCAATAAAATCGTTGATCTGATAGACCAATTCCTCTATCCCCATGCTTTCTTCGGCGGGTTTCCAGTGTCTAAAAAAGCCAAGGAACATGGTGGCTACCTGGATCATAATAAGCGCCGCAGGGATCCCCTTGCCGGCCACATCGCACTTGATAATGGCATAGTACCGGCCTCCAACCAGTTCCAGGTAATCAAAATAGTCTCCGGAAACGCCCTTGGCCCCTTCATAATATCCGAAAAACTGAACATTTTTGGTATCTTTTAAGCCGCTGGTCAGCTTGTTTCCTTCCCTGTTGATCTCCAGGGGGATAAATTTTTTCTGGATTTCCTTTCCCATGGAAAGATCCGATGCAGCAATGGCGGCCTTAACAAGGCCGACGGTCATGTCGTTAATGGTGTTACCAAGAACGGCAATTTCGTCTCTGCTTTTTATTTCTATTTCAATACCTTGAAGTTTTGACTTGTCCTCTGTATCCCGAATCCGTTCCACATGGCTTACCAGCCGGATAATGGGCCGGATTATCAGGTTGGACTGGATCAAGGCGCCCAGAGTACCGATGGCGATAGCTGCCAAGGCAATAATCACAATGATGCGGAGCAGGGCAGCCTGGGCAGAGCGAATTTGAGATATAATGGATTCTATGCTTAATTCCAGTCTGACAAGGCCCCGGTAGTAGAAATCATCGGAATTCTGACTATATAGAATAGGTTTAAAGAAAATATAGCTGTCCGCAGTATTATCTTTTAAAGATTTAACAGAGAAAGCCGGTTCGGAACCGATTTCCTGACTAATTCGGCTAAGTACTTCGCTGACTCGGCTTTGCAAAGACTGGGTAGTAATGGCTATCTCTTCGATCCTGCGTCTTTCTTCCGCCGTTGGATTAGGATTTTCCAACAGTTGATCCGCTTCCCGGTTAAACCCGGCAATTGTAACGGAGATTTCCCCTAATTCAGCCCTGGCCCGGCTGTTCATTTCTTCCATTATTTCCGGAATCCTGGATGAAAGAGGATCTTCCATCCGGGAAATACCAATATCCAATTCTGCTGTGTTAATTTTTGATTGGATATTCTTATCATTGGTAGCCAAAACATAATCCGAATAGCCAGTATGTTCAGACCCATAACCGGTAATGGTCACATACCAGGCCTCCGGAATAACTTCCGATTGGGAGGGAAGATACCCTAATTCCAGGTAATTGTTTCCGGGCATGAACGCCCTGGCCTGGACAGCAATTCCTTCCAGAAGCACTTTTGTCCGGTCATAAAGCCCCTGAAGCAGGGTTGCTTCCTGGGAACGTACCATCATTATGTAGAGGGGCGAGGATATCATCACTACCATAATCATTACCAGGGCAATGGTAAAAGAAGCCATCTTTAGGCGCAGTCCTCCTCCTCTTCGTTTTATCAGGGCCATGCGTTTTTTCTTTTCAGAGGGCATAATATCTCCTGTAATAAGTGCAATGGTCTCCATCCGGATTGCTGCGCTTTCCGCCGCCGCATTTTTGATTCCGTTTACAAATATCATGAATCCTAAGATACAAAAAATTATTATTGTCAGGAGGACCAGGTTGATTGGATTCATCAAAAAGCGGTTTTCCTGCCTTAAAGTCCATGACGGCTGCCAGGTGTGGGTATAATCCCCAAACTTAATTGTCCCGGTTTTGTCCACAATAACTATTGGCTCGGAAACATATATACTACGATTTGGGTGATCCAGCAGAATCCGATACAGGCCTTCCGGAATATCCCTTAAAATTATTCCTTGGATTTCCCGGTCGTTCAGCACCTGGAAATCATTTTTGTTCAGATAGAATTCATGGTCGAAGGGTTCCAGGCCATTCCGGTCCAGGATTACCCTGATAATATTACCCTCTTCGGTAAAACCCCTGCCCAGGATGCGCAAAAGCATATGTCCTTCGTCAACCGGCCGGACATCGACATGGTTTATCAAAGTATAGGCAGATAATTCTGTTTTTATAAAAAACACTATAAGAAGCAGAAAAAAAGTACGGATTTTCATTGTATTATCAGCGTCTGCGACCACTCCGTCTGCCGCCAAATCCGCCTGCCATTGGCCCGGCACAATATCCGCCGCCATAGCCCCCGCAATAACCGCCGTAACCGCCTAAATTATTGGCGGGAAAATCATACGATTTACCGCCTGTGGTTAATTTGGTGGGTTGTATCAGATTGCCGTAGACAAAGCCTTCAATGGTAATACTGCTCCCTTCCTTTAGGCTGTCGATAAAGCCGACATACTGTCCAATCATTGGGCAATAATAAGCAGTATTTCCGCTGACAACCGTAAATTGACCGTTTTGCAGTTGCAGTGTGCCGGATACGGTAACTGATTGGGGAACCACGCCCCTGCCCCAGCCTTGGGCTGATGCCGCACCTATTACCAAAATGCCAAAGGCCAAAACAAAAATAAGTTTTTTCATAAAACCCTCCATAAAAAATGTATTGGGGAATTGCCCCGCTAATAATATAGTATAAAAGGCTGATAAGAGTAATTAATCTTCGATTGTAAGAAACGGTAATAACTGTTCCGTCTTCACAGTCAGGGCGGTGTAGGTATTTCGCCTATTTTACCGTTATTAAAGAGAACTATGCTTTTTCGTTCCCCTCGCTGCATGACGATACCTTTCATAAGGTTTGCAAGAGTGATTTTTTCAGACAGTACAGCAAGTTCATTCATATCGGCTATACAATCTTTGGCAGAAATAACGAGATACAGGTATTTTATTCATTCCTCATTATCAAATAAATCACATATCCAACATAAATCAAGACCAAAACCACGGATCCCCGGCGTTCCAGTATTCTTTTTTTTCCGGTAAACATTGCCAGAAGTAAAAGCAGCGTACCTAAAACCAAAAGAAAAATATCCCTGTTAAAAACGTAAGAATACTCCATTGGACGTGCCAATGCGCTTGATCCCAATATAAGGAATATATTGAAAATATTTGAGCCGATTATATTCCCGATTGCAATGTCGTTATTTTTTTTGATTATGGCGGTGATTGACGTTACCAATTCGGGTAATGAGGTTCCGGCTGCCACGATTGTAAGGCCAATAACCTTTTGACTAATATTGAGGGCCAGAGCCAACTCTACCGCAGAATAGACAACAAGCCTTCCGCCTGCGGCAAGTAAAACCAAACCTAGTATAATAAATATCAATGTTTTAGCCAAAGAAAGTGTTACTGCGCCGGATTGGCTCTCACTGGTCCCGCTTGTTTTCATAGTCTTAAATACATAAAAAACAAACAGCCCGAAGAACAACAATAAAATTATTCCGTCTATACGGGTCAGAATGTTTGTTCCGCCGGAGATAAAACCATAATTTGCCAATGCGAACAGGATAAGCGCAGCCAGCAAAGAAAACGGTATTTCTATACGAACGGTGTTTTTTTTCACCGCAACAGGCATTATTATTCCGGTAAGGCCAAGAATTACAAACAGATTAAAATTATTGCTGCCGATAACATTTCCCAGGGCAATTTCCGGATGTGCATTAAGAGATGCTGTTAAACTTACTACCAATTCCGGGGCTGATGTTCCAAAGGCAACAATGGTAAGACCGATTGCCAGTTCTGATATCCGGTAACGCCGCGCAAGTGATGACGCTCCGTCAACCAAAAAGTCGCCGCCCTTTACCAGCAGCGCCATTCCCAAAATTATCAGCAAAATGTTTACTATCAGCATATATTCACCGTCAACCGCTTCTTAAAAAAAATGTTCAATTAAAATCTTTAACCCCAAAATCACCAGAACAGCACCGCCTGAAAATTCTGCTTTGGATTTATATTTTATTCCAAATACATTCCCTATTTTTACTCCTGCCATTGAAAGAGAAAAAGTGGTAAAGCCAATTATCAGGATTGCGGTGAAAATGTTGATTCTAAAGAAAGCAAATGTTACTCCTACCGCCAATGCGTCTATGCTGGTCGCTATTGCCAATAATAACATTTTTACAAACGTGAAAGGGTGGTCTTTTGGTTTTTCTTCTTCTTTGGAAAAACTGTCTTTTATCATCTTGCCGCCGATTATGCCAAGCAGGATAAATGCAATCCAATGTTCAAAACTTTGTATTTTTTCCGTAAACAGCGTTCCGGCAAAATACCCGGTTAACGGCATTAACGTCTGAAAAAAGCCAAAATACAGGCCGGGAATAAGGTATTGTATTGGTTTTGATGTTTTTACCGATAAACCTAAGACGATAGAAACGGCAAAAGCATCCATTGACAGGCCAACGGCAATTAGTACAATTTCCGGAAAACCCATAACATCTGACTATAGCATTTTTTGTTCAACTTGCCAGCCGTATTGCAGCCTTGAGCAAACAGTCCTGATATGTGTCAAAAGATCTTTCTAAATAGTCTATTCAATTATTAAAATCTATAACTCACCCCTAAATGAATAGTGGCATAATTGAATAAGTCAAAACGTTTATAAGTGTAGTTTTCTTTTGTTCCGACGGAAACTGTATTTCCTTTCCAGGTATCATGTTTCCATTGAGACCATGAAACCATATCAACAAGAAATCCGCCATATAAACTCCAGTGTTCCGTAAACCCATACGCGGCTCTCATACCTGGCCTAAAAGCAACGCCAAAATGAGAAAATCCGGCATCGTCATTATTCAGACCGCTAGTCCCCACATCAGTGGCAAAATCAGTTTTTGGTCTTACGGCAAAAGAAAATCTTAGCAATAAAGGAAAAGAAAGAGTCCAATTTTCAGCCAGAGCAACTTTAGGCGCTATACCGGCAAAAACTCTGAACCAAGTTTCAGAAATAGAAGCATCCCAGTAAGTATCATTTACATGCTCCCAACTGGGAGAATGATACTCAAATTCAAACCCGGCCAAAAGATCAAAATTCGGCAGACAGAAACCAAATCCTATAGCCGGCATTGTTCTTGAAATATCAACATCGGCACTAACAAAAAACTGTGCGAATGCTGCTCCTGAGACAACTACAACCAGAATAAATACCAACAATCCTTTCTTTGCCATTGTGTTCTCCTTTACTTTGACAAGTATGACGCCTTTTTCCCCCAAAAAAGGGTGTACTAAGCGGCAAAATACCCGGTTATGCTATGAATAAATTCATATTAACTACAGCATACATGAATTTATTCATATTGTAAAGAGGAGAATATGGATAATTTCATACTATAAATTATGGGATTCAGGGAAAATCTTAAGGAACAGTTGAGTTTTTCCGGTATGTATGTAAAGGAACTGGCAGCCCGGTCCGGAATAAAAAAACAGACCATTGATACTTATTTAAATGTCAATAATTGTATGCCCTCGGCTGATGCCGCCGTTGCTATTGCTCAGGCGCTGGGGGTAACGGTCGAATTTCTGGTAACCGGCAGGGAATTAAGACAAAAGCTGGCCCAAGTCCCTGTTGAAGCAAGAATAGCCTCCGAGATAATCGCCCAAATGGAAGTAAAAAACCGTAAAATGGCAGTCGCCGTATTAAAATCTATAAAAAAGCAGGAAGACGAAGAAAAAGCATCCCTTGTTTAGTATATTACCCGAATATGGTAAAATACGGCAGCGGGTATAATAATGAATAAAAACATATTTTTTTACAATTATCCCAAAACAACAATAGGAATTACCGAAGAAGATGGGAAAATAAGCGGAGTGTTTTTTAGAGACAGCGAAAAAGCGCTGAAAAACAATTTGGATCCGGCCCATAACGAAACTCCGCTTATCAAAAAAGCATCTGTCCAGCTTGGGGAGTACTTTGAGGGCAAGCGGAAAGAATTTGATGTACCCCTTTTGCTCCGGGGTACGGATTTTCAACTGTCGGTCTGGAAGGCTTTACAGAAGATTCCCTGGGGAAAAACCCGGAGCTACAAAGACATAGCTCTTTCGGCGGGGAATTCCAGGGCATGCAGGGCTGTAGGTATGGCAAACAACCGCAATCCCATAGCCATTATTGTTCCCTGCCACAGGGTCATAGGCAGTGACGGCAGCCTGACCGGTTATGCAGGCGGCCTTGAGTTAAAAAGGCATTTACTGGAACTGGAAGGATATTCTTGAATAAAATAATCTTTGTTTTAGCTGTTATTCTCTCTTTCGTGTCTTGCAGAAGAATCAGGGAAATCAGCTTTGAACAGGAAATTTTTGCCCTAATTGCCGGGGAAGATCTGACAATAAACCTTATAATCGAACCGGAAAATGCAATAACGGGCGTCCTAAGCTGGGAATCCGGTAACGAAGCGATAGCTGCAATAGACGAAGACGGCACACTAAAAGCTTTAGTATCGGGCCAGACAATCCTTACTGTAACAACGGCAAAACAAAAAAAAACAACAAGCTGCATTGTCAGGGTTTACCCGGAAACCATGCGGCGGATAAACGGCGGAACCTTTGCCATGGGCAGCGAGATTTTCGAGCATGGAAGAATATATAACGAAGTCCGGCGGCAGGTAACGGTGAACGGTTTTTTTATGGGCAAATACCTGGTAACCCAGGAACAATACCTTGAAATGACGGGGACCAATCCCAGTAATTTTGAAGGATCCAATTTACCGGTAGAATCCCTGAACTGGTACGATGCAATTGTCTTTTGCAATATGCTAAGCATTAAGGAAGGCCTTGATCCGGTGTACAGCATTTCCGGAAACACAGACCCTTCCCAATGGGGAGCAGTACCGGAATATTACAGCGAAAATAACATTAAAGCGCTTTGGGATAATGTCGAAATGGATCTTAATGCCGGCGGTTACCGTCTGCCCACAGAGGCGGAATGGGAATATGCCTGCCGGGCCGGGACAACGACCCCTTTTAATACCGGTAACAATGTTACTATCTTTCAGGCAAATTATGACGGGAATCACCCCTATTTGGATAATGAAAAAGGAACATATCTTAGGAAGCCCGTTGAAGTTGGAACTTATGATCCAAATCCCTGGGGCCTGTTTGACATCCATGGAAACCTGTGGGAATGGTGCTGGGATTGGTATGAGGAATATGCTGACGATCCGGCGCTTAATCCCCTTGGCGCATCTTCCGGCGTTCTCAGAGTTTTACGGGGCGGATCGTGGAATGACAGCGCTCAGGGACTCCGTTCGGCTTACCGGGGTTATAGTCCTCCTTCGGCCAGAATTTTTACTCTTGGCTTACGTTTGGTACGCAGCTAATATTACACTTGGAGGAACTATCAACAACCCCGCCCTGAAGCTCCCCCGCGCAAGCGGGTTCTTGGGTATGTTGGTTCCGATTGGTATGGATTGTATCCTGGTTTAATACCAATACAACCCATATATTGAATAAATTCGAACCGCCCTGAAGGGCGGGGTATCAAACCAGGAGGCGGAATGAAAAAAACTATTTTAATTCTTTGTGTAATTTTCTTTACAGCAGCTTTTATACAAGCCCAGAACGCTGCCGGCATTAGAACGATTATTAACCATTATGCGGCCCGGAATTTTTTGCCCCTTCCGGTCAGCCAGTCCGACTTGGATCAAATTATCCGGGCAGGGGTGAATGCTCCCAGCGCACGGAATGCACAGCCCTGGCATTTTACCATAGTCCAAAATGCCGAACTGGCCCGGCGTATTATTTCCGGTGTTACAGACGGCAATGTACTGATTGTTATTTCCGCAGCCGGAGACAGCAGAACCAATATCCCGGAAATCCTGGACTGCGCCCTGGCGGCTCAAAGTATTTATTTGGCCGCCCAGGCTTTGGGACTTGGCTCCCGGATTTATACTGCCCCGGTGGCGGCGGTGAATCGTGATCTAAAAAACGCCCTTAGCCTCCCAAGAGACCATAGTGTGGTGGTAATAGTCCGGATTGGCAGGGTGGAGCAGGTAGATGCGGCAAGCGCCGCTTCCTCCCGGAAAGCTCCTGACAGCATTGTCACCTATAAAAAATAGGTCTATTGCAGTTTAAGCTATTGCTTAAGCAAGCGTCCCCTCTTAAGAGCTGCCCCGGGGGGAAATTTGCTGTTTATCTCCAGGATTGATAATTCCAGTTTTCGTTCTTTCTCGGCGGCGCTATCAAAAAGTTCCGTCTGCCTGGCGGCGTTTTTTGGTTCCAGGCTAAAACCGGCGCCAATAAGCCTGATGCCGCGGCCTTTATGGAATTTTTTATGAAATAAAGCCAGGATGTGTTCGTACAATTCGTTTAAAGTACGGACCGGGTTTTGATATGTTTCCCTGCATCCCACAGTAGAAAAATCATCACCATATCGAATCTTAATAAATACTGTCCGGCTTTGATATTTTGTTTGAAGAAGCCGGAAAAAAATTTCCGAAGCAATGTTGAAAATCCGGGTTTCGATTTCAAATTCATCATACAAATCAACGGAAAAGGTTCGCTCGGCGCTCATGGAACGGCTTCCCCGCTCTTTATTAAAAGTCTCCGCTGCCTGTCCCCGGACAGCCCGGTAAAGAAATTCTCCAAAGGCCCTGCCGAAGATGGAAACAAGGATTTTCTGGGAAAGACGGTGAAGATCGGTGCAATTCTTAAAACCGTGCTTGGCAAAAAGTTCCTGGGTTTTTTCCCCGGCACCCCAGATTTTGCTTAGCGGCAGGCTCAGCATAAATTTTTCTTCGTCCCCCGGCGCAACAATAAAAAGGCCGTCCGGTTTTTTAATCCCGGAAGCTATCTTTGCCAGGTATTTGTTGGAAGCCAATCCCGCCGAAACGGTAAGCCCTGTTTTTTCTAATACCTGCTTTTTTAGTTTTCCGGTCAGCACATCCGGTGGGCCGAAGAGTTTTTCTGTTCCGGTTATGTCCAAAAATGCTTCGTCCACCGAAAGCTGCTGTACTTCCGGGGAAAAATCCGCAAATACTGCCATTACTTCGGTGGATTTATCCCGGTCACGCCTCATATTGCCCCGGATAAAAATGCCGTCAGGACAGAGTTTTACCGCCTGTACAATGGGCATGGCCGAATGGACGCCGAATTTGCGGGCTTCGTAGGACGCTGCGGACACTACGCTGCGTCTGTCGCCGGGCAAACCTCCGACAATTACAGCTTTGCCCCGGTATTCGGGATGATCCAGTTGTTCCACAGAAGCATAGAAGGCGTCTAAATCGGCATGAAGAAAGTAACTCACAAGCCCAGGGCTTTTTCTACCAGGTTCAGGTCCTGAACCAACTGCCGTTCTCCGGGGAATTCCAACAGAGATCTCTGTATCGAAGCCCTTGCCCCGGTATAATCTCTTTTATTATAAAGGGCGGCAAATTCATTGTGCAGTTCGCTGACTCTGTTTTGGCGCATGGTCCGCAAAGCGGTTTCCAGCCTTGTATTGGCGCCGTATTTCTCTATGGCATTATTTATCCAGCGTA